>JBBSGY010000061.1:0-9096 GCA_038253645.1 Acidimicrobiales bacterium | reverse complement strand
GACTCGTTCGACTCGTTCGACGACGGCAAGGGCGAGTTGACTCATCAAAAAACCTCCGCGTAGCCCTATACGTTGCCTCATCTGAAAACCTACGTTTCGAGGAGCATCATCAGCATCGGTAACAGCCTGGATTACTCCCCCATTTGATGGAGCTTTCGATGAGTCAACGTCAGGCTGTAACGAAGAAGAAGGCAGCTTCCTGCAAGCGAGCGAGTAGGTCCTAGAAGTCGCAGATTCTCGATGAGCTGGTCGCCCTGACGGGCTGGCATCGTGACTACGCAAGAGCAGCACTTCTGGAAGCTCCGAAGCTGAAATCGTCAAGCCACGAACGCCCAAGGCTCCGAAATACGGTCCTCACATCGTTGCTTGTCTCATCGTCTGCTGGACGTTGACGCGTGCTCCGGCCGGCAAGCGCCTGGCTCCCATGCTCGCCGCCCTTGTACCGCTGTTGCGGCGACCTTGACATGACCGACGGCGAAGCGGAGTTATTGACGCAGATGAGTGCAGCAACCATCGACCGTTGCCTTGCATCCGAACGCGCGATCAACCACAACCACGTCAGCTTGAGAAGAGTTGAACGGAGCTTTGGGAGCAGACAAGACAGCCAGTCTGAGAGGCAGTGCCTCTCAAGGTACCGGGCGACTCGCGCAGAACCAATCGGTGACCGACAAACATCAGAGACGTCCGGCGGCCTTGACTTCCAGGTAGGCATCCGCGACGGACGACGCCAGTTTGCCCGGAACTGCGTCGATCACTGTTGCACCGCTGGCACGCAAACGCGTCGCGCCTCGCCGGCGCTCGAGCAGAGAGGCAACGGCCGCAGCTTTGCGATATGCCTTGTCGGTCTCGGTTGGAATCGCATGCGCCCAACGATCGACGTCTGGATCTTGCACCCCGGCCACAACCAGCAAGTGGTTCTTCACGACAATGGGCAGCGCTGGAACAAGCGTTTCATCGATTGCCTGATCGCCGGGCTCAGTGAGAAGGATCGCAAGACAACGACGCCGCGCGCGGGTCATCATTGCGACGAACGCACGTCGATAATCACTTTCGACAAGGTGCGGGTGAAGTCCATAAACAGCTTCGGTAATGCGAGTGACGTGACTGACGCCCTGCGACAAGTTCACCTCAACGCGGATGCGGTCATCGAAAGCAATGAGCCCGACTCTGTCGCCGAGTCTCGTTGCCACCGTGCTGACCGCGAGCACGGCATCGATCGCGTGCTCTAGACGCGTGACGTTATCGACCCGAGCCGCCATCAATCGCCCGCAGTCGAGCAGGATCATTACGTTCTGATTTTGCTCTGCACGATACGTACGAACAATTGCCTTGTTCGTACGCGCGGTCGCAAACCAATCGATATGGCGATAGTCATCATCGACCGAGTACTCGCGCAACTGTTCGAACTCGGTGCCCCCACCCCGGCTACGAACCGAACGCATGCCAACTTCGAGAACGCGTGCACGTTCGATGCGCAGTTCTGCTTCTTTGCGCGAGCCGAATGGCGGGTAGACTCGAACCGTTGTCGGATAGTCGCGAGTGCCGATGCGACCCGCAAGACCAAGCGGGCCAATGGTACGAACAGTGACTGTTGCAATTGTGAAGCGCCCACGACGCGATGGGCATACCGTTGTCTGCGAGATCACTCGCCCGTTCGCCGGAACTCTCGCGTCAAAACGACGTTTTGCCGCTCTGAAAGAGGGCGGAATTGCGTCTGCAACAGAGATGCGTCGACTTTTTGTCGCCGGGTTCTGCACCTTCCAGTGCAGAGTTGCCTCGGCACCCATGGGAATAACCGGCTGAATACTTCGTTCGATTCCGACATTTGCGGGTCGGGTCGCTAGTGCAAAGTCGACGGCAGTCGCGATGAACAACAGAACGTTGACGATCAGCAAACTACCGATAAGCGAGGTGACCGGGAGAACGGCAACGACAATCGACAACGCCGCCGCAAGCGCGACAAAGCGAACTGTTAAGACAGGTAAACGCGAATCGCGCACAGCTACCGCGGCACCGTGACTGTCGCGAGTGTGCTGTCGAGAACTCCGTCGGCTGTTGTGCCTTCGAGCTCGACCTCGGGACGCAGCTGAATTCGGTGACGCCATGTCGGTTTCGCCATCACTTTTACGTCATCAGGCGTTACGAAGGAGCGGCCCGAGAGCCACGCCCATGCGCGCGATGAATGCATCAACATTGTCGCGCCTCGTGGCGACACGCCCAGTTGCAACGATGGTGACTGCCTCGTCGCTCGAGCGAGTTCGACGATGTACGCCTGCACCTTGGGATCAACAGTGACCTTTGTCACTTCTGCGCGGGCTTGGCGAAGTACCGAAGCGTCAGCAACCTTGTGAAGACCCGCCGTCGCCAGGTCGTGCGGGTCGAGACCGGCAACGTGACGTTGAAGTATTGCCTGCTCTTGCTCGGCAGTCGGGTAGCTGACGACGAGTTTGAGAAGGAAGCGGTCGAGCTGCGCCTCGGGCAACGGGTATGTGCCCTCGTACTCCACCGGGTTTTGCGTCGCGACAACACAAAACGGATCAGGCAACTTGTGAAGCGTGCCACCACTGGTTACCTGGTGCTCTTCCATTGCCTCGAGAAGCGCTGCTTGCGTCTTTGCAGGAGTGCGATTGATCTCGTCGGCAAGAACGAGGTTCGCAAACAACGGACCTTCGCGAAACACAAAGCCGTCGCCTCCCGCCCCAGGCTGGTAAATCATCTGGCCGGTTACGTCAGACGGCATCAAGTCCGGAGTGAACTGCACGCGTTTGAAGTCAAGGTCAAGCGTTGCCGCGAGCGCTTTCACGAGCAGCGTCTTCGCGACTCCCGGGACACCTTCAAGAAGGATGTGACCGCGCACGAGTAGGCCGGCGATCAAGCCCGACAGCACAGCGTCTTGCCCGACAACTGCCTTGTTGATCTCGCGACGGATACCGACCATCGCCTGTTGCGCCGGCGACGCTTGTTGTGTCGGTGATACCTGTGTCGGTGATACCTGTGTCGGTGATACCTGTTCTGTCGGTGAAACCTGTTGTGTCGGTGATATGTCCTGGCCTTCGACGTCACTCATAGACAACTCCCTTTTCTAGACCTTTTGACGAATGTGTTCGACCTGTTGAGCAAGCCGGACGAGCCCCTGATCACCTTGCGCAGCGCCTGTCAGTACGGCACGAACGCGAACAGGGTCGATCTTTGTGTACCTCGCTGTCACTTCCGTGAGCACGTCGACCTCGACGTCAGGCGGAAGACCGAAGCGCTCGGCAAGCGTACGGCGAAGATCATTTCGCAGAATCGCCGACGCGCGCTCTTCACGACCGCCCGCCTGCATCAACGATCCGACGCCATCGACAAGTGACGACGCTGGTATCTCAACGGGTTGGGGTTCTTCCACAGGCTTGCCGAACCGGCGCCAGCGCCACACGATGAGAAGAAGTCCCGCGATACCAAGCTGCCAGATAACGTTGCGGGCGCGGTGCGGAATCAACGAAATCGGATCTGCAGTGCCACTTCCACCGACTTGATCGGTGTGCATGAGCGTGACGGTCTGTCCATCGCGAGCGTCGAGAAGATTCGCAACCAGCACACTGTTGTCGACTTTGCCGAGTTGCTCATTTGTGAAAATCGCAGCGTTCGCAACGACGACCGTACGGCCGAGCCCCGTATCCTGTTCAATCGCGAAGTATCCGTCTTTTGTCGGAAAACACGGGTGCGAGACTTCTACCGCTGACAACGCGGGTTTGATCGGTGTGTAGAGGCGATCTTTCTCTGGTTCGATCGTGGTTACGCCTGCAGCCAAGGGGTCACTGCAATTCGCCGCCAGCTCTCTTGCCGGCACGCCGCGTGCGGTTGCAAGTTTTACCTTGGTCGAAAAGCTCGAATTGAGGTCTGCGATCACCAATGTTCCGCCGTTCGTGATCCACTGTTCGAGACGTTTCGTCTCCTCGACGTTCAAATCGTCGCGCAAAATCAATGCTGTTCCTTTGGTAGGACCAGCCGCGGACTTCTCGAACTTCGCACCGAGTTCACGGGACAACAACACCATTGCCTTCGTCCCATCGGGCTTGACACTGTCGATGTCGTAAGGCTGAGGCACATCCTTGCCGCCACTGCCTATGAGAAACGACGTACCGAGAATGGTGACGATGAGAAACACCCAGAACCACACACGGCGTCGAAGGGCCGGCTTCGCCGCCCCACGGTGCCGAAGAGCCGGCTTCGCCACCACCATCAGACAGCGACCTTACGGTGGACTTCGTCAGCGAAGTCCTTGAACTGACGAACGTCTATCTCACGCGGCGTTCCAGCGCCGTACCAGACCCATTCGAACAGCGACGTCGCAGCATCAAATGAGGTTGATGCAACCGGAGCATTGCGCGACACTTCGAGAGCGTACTCACGCGCCGTCATGCCGGCCTGACGGCGCACAAGGCCTCTGTCCGCCAGATTGATCACGAGCGCGGCGTGACGCGCGCGAATCGCACGACGCCAGTCGCCGAGCGCCTCAAGCCGTTCTGCTTCCTCAATCAGTTCGTCGACGGTTCGGCCGCGTTTTTTAGGCGAACGAACGTCGACAACTTCATCGCTTGAACTCGTCCGCGCAAACTTGACGACCAGAAACACGACGATGAGCACCACGGCAAGCGTGAACACCCACGCTGCGGTCGCGACGACCGGCCCATCACCGCCACCGAGGAGTTGCTTCACCTTTGCGAACAGATGCCCGATCGCCGTCAACGGATCGTGCAACCAATCCGAGATTCGCCGGCCCAACGATCGCTCGTTTCGAAACTCTTTGCGCTGCAGGATTTCGCGAGCCGTGTAGCGTACCTGTGCAGGGTCGCGATTGGTCAAGGAACGACCGGGCCCTGCGGGTCGGTTGGTTCGGGAAGATCCGCAGCCATCATTTGCACATCGAATCCCTCGACCCGAACGCGCGCATCAAAGTAGACCAGTGTCGCAATTACTGCGGCGAGTGGCGTAACTACGATCGTCGACAAAATGATGCGCATGCCCTGAAACAGTGAGGCAAGAAATGTGTTGTGGGTCGCCACGAGCGCTGCGATCGTCGGAAGAACCGAAACGATGGTGCCGACGAACCACGCAACAACCGCAGCCACTAACCACACGCCGACATATTGAAAAAATCGGGGCGCTATGAGCCGCCATGACCTGCGCAACGCCTCCGCTGCACCGACCTCCTCGACCGCGATTACCGGAACGACAATCCAAAAGATCGTCGAGACTGCGAAGTAGCCGATTCCAAAAGCCATCGTGCCGGGAATGAGCGCGAGGTGCGCTATCAACACTGCACCGATGAGAGTCAGCCAAAACGGAATCATCGACTTGAGCGCGCTGATTGCATCGAACTCGCGACCCAAATACGAGCCCGCAACGATGCGCGTGATCGCGCCAGCAATCAACGGAGTCGGAACTACGCTGATGAACAAGCTCATCAACGTTACCGAAACTGCTGCGGCAGCAGTTCGCGTTCCGATGTTTGTGAGACCGTCGGCCGGAGATCCGGTCACCTCGCCGGCATTCCCGCCAAACGCGAGGTTCAGAATGAAGGTAGACAGAGCCAGTGGAATCGCAAGCATGAGACTGAGGATCGTGATCGATCGCCAGCTCGCTTTGATCAGCTCGAAGGTGACGTCAAGCAGATCTGCGATTGTCATCGGCGCTAACGCAAATTGACCATTGGCTGCGCTGTTGATTGGACCGCGGCTGACTGGGCCGCGGTTTTCTGATTGCTGGAGGACGTCACTCATGAGCTGTCATTCTTCACGGTTCCGGAGTCCTCCGAGGCAAACGCACGCCGATCCCCGTAGCGCTCACCATTCGAGGCCTCGACAATGGCGTCAACCTCGCTTCTGTCAACTACATGCACTCGAGCCGACCCGATTCGCGCGCTGATTGCCGTTAGCACGCTTAGCGAGGAGGAGCCCTCCGAGGGCGCTATCCATATCGAAAGCTCATCGCCTTTGAAGGTGCGGTGCAGCTCAGCTGCCCATGCGGCAACTTCTTCATGAGCGTCGAGGAGATCACAGAACGACGATCGTTCCGTTTGCGGCACGAAGCGGGGCGAAACACGTCGGCAGTCGGCGCATTGCTTTGTTTCCAAAATGCCGAACGCACTCGTTTGCAGGCGGACGAGCGCCGTTGCATACCAACGTGTGCCGGTCCACAACACAGTACCTTCGTAACCATCGAGCACGGGCAAGCCCGAGACGTCATCGACTATTTCGACCAGCTCATCGTCGGGATACGTGTGAAAACCTTTGCCGCCCCGGCATTCTGACCAGGCGGCAAGCACGCCCGGAGGTGCCCACATTCGTACGACGGTTACTGCTGTCAGCGACGCGGCTGTCGCGAGACGTGTATCGACCTCGAGGGGATCGCCGGCGACAATCGCCGTGTGAATACGGTGATCTCGCCCGCAACGCGCCACAGCATCGAGCGCAGCGGTAACCGAATCGGCGCTGCCGGCCACCACGCTGGCATCGACGGCGACGGTTATTTCCGGATCGGTTCCACCTGGGACGCTGACAAGCGGGAAGCCGGCTTTCCGAGCACCGGACCGAAGTTGAATTTGATCTCGCGAAGAGCATCCGCCGGCGACGTCGAGAATCACATCGCCCACGCGCAGCCCGGCACGCTGGAGTACCTGTGCGCCTGACTCGGCAAGCCGTCCCAGATCTTGCGAGGAATAGGCAAGCGGCTTGTCCTCATGAGACGCCCAACGGATTGCGCCGTAGCGACGGCTTTTGGACGGCTTGCCGATCAGCAGGAGATTTGAAACCGCATTGACATCGTCGAGGCGCATCGGGGGGAGTTTTCCCAGGTCATCGACACTTTTTACTCCGCGCTTCCCAAGCCCCGCGCGGTCGAGGCGGGCGCGATGAAAGGTCGATCTTCGGTACACATCCCCCGAAACTCGCCGGACCAGAGCCACATCGGATTTGGCAAGACGGGCCGCGTTCGCAGCTTCTTCGAAGGACTCTTTCATCTGATGCTCCACGCTACGCGTTTGGAACGCTGCGAGCCGGGTGGACAGAAATCATGGTATTTAGGCAGTGAAGCGGTAACTTGGTTATATGCGTTGCTTTGTTTGCATGGATGTCAAGCTGCCGTGAGCCAGCTCCGTCTCGACCCACTGACCGGCCGATGGGTGGTCATTACGCTGGCAAGAGGCGAACGTCCCAACGCGTTTCTGGAGCGAGCACATGGCTTCAGCGGTGCGAGCGACCCTTGCCCATTCTGCCCCGGCCATGAAGATCTCACACCACCGGCCATCTCGACTTACACCAACGATGACGGCGAGTGGCTGGTGCGGACTGTTCCGAACCTTTACCCGGCCTTTACCGGTCACGACGCAATGGCGGTTTCGAACCTCGGTCCCGTTTATATGCAAGCGCCTGCGAGCGGTTCGCACGAAGTGCTCATCTTTTCGCCGGAACACAAAGACGGATGGGCAGACCTCGACAAACCTCAAGTCGATCTCCTGATGCGCGCGCTGCGCGACCGTGTTTCAGCACACTCGACCGACATCAACCTTCGCTACAGCCAGGTGATCGTCAACGTCGGCCGCGAAGCCGGCGCGTCGATGGAGCATCCACACGCGCAATTGCTCGGTATGCCGTTTGTTCCTCGCGAACTCACCGAAGAGCAAGGCGGTTTTGCACGTTTTCGCGGCAACTGCATTATGTGCGCGACCGTCGAGTCCGAAGAGTGGGCCGGCCTCCGAATGGTCTATTCCGACGATGACGTTGCGGTGTTCTGCCCGTTCTGGAGTGGCACACCTTACGAGATGATGGTCGTGCCTCGGGCACATGAATCGCACTTCAACGACTCGACCGACGATCAACTGCTCGCAGCGGGTCGCGCGATTCAGACCGCACTGCTGTCACTACGTGACGCGGTGGGCGACATCGCTTACAACATTGTGTTTCACTCGGCCCCATTCCGTTCGCCGAGTGACTTTCACTGGCACGTGCACCTGTTGCCGAAGATCACGACGTCGGCAGGTTTTGAACTGGGCACCGGTGTTCCACTAAATGTGGTTGCGCCTGAGTACGCCGCCAGCGAACTGCGCATCCAGACCCCGCGCGGTTAAGGGTTAAGGTCCGCCGTGGCTTCCCAGTAACGCATCGCCAATTCTCGGCCGGCTTCGGTCAGTTCGATGCCGTCGGCCGCTGCCGCACGTTCAGCCGCTTCGAAGCGATCGCGAAACTTTGCCACCTCGGCGCGCAATGCCGTTTCGGGTTCGATTCCCGACCGGCGTGACTCATTGACGAGTGCAAACAACCGGGCACCGATGCCATCTCCGGCTACTTCGGTTTCGATGCCTGAATGTGCGGCCTTGCGCAACACCTTGCTCGCCATGAGCAGAGACGGGAGATGCGACGGGATCCCATCCATCACACTTGCGCGGCCTTTTGTCTTCTTCTTGGCCGCCTCCCAGTTCGACATCACTTCAGCGGAAGACTCCGCGGCGACGTCGCCGTACACATGGGGATGCCGTTCGATCAGCTTGTCGGTAACGCGCTTCGCAACGTCGTCAGCAGTAAACCGACCGGTCTGCGCACCAATCGCGGCATGTACAAATACTTGTACGAGCACATCACCGAGTTCTTCGATCAAATGATCTTCAGCTACCTGGTCGCCCTCCGACCACTCTTCGATCGCGTCGACGAGCTCATAGCATTCTTCGATTGCATGACGCGCGAGAGAAGCGTGGGTTTGCTCTCGATCCCACGGGCATTCAACGCGGAGGTGCCGGGTTACTTCGTCAAGTCGATTGAACGCGTCGCTCACTGCCGCTGAGGCGTAATGGGTGCGGTTGGCGGATTGCCGCTTACTGAAGGCGTAGCCGGCGCCGGGAGTTCGAGCGCGTTGTTTTGATGCGGCACAACGTGTGCGGGTTGACCGGTGGCGGCATCTCCGGGCACGAGGTCACCGTAACGAGGATTGACCTTGATGTGGACACCCGCAAAAGCGTCTGAAACGAGCTGATTCGGATCCTCGAGCGTCTGCTTGATCTGTGGGGTTGCCTGCTCGAGCGACAAGCTCTTACGCTCTTTGATCTGAATGATGTGGAAG
>JBBSGY010000060.1:0-9149 GCA_038253645.1 Acidimicrobiales bacterium | reverse complement strand
TGAAAACGTCTGCGTGCGCCTTTTCGATTTCGTCCAGCAACACAACTGAGTACGGCCGGCGTCGAACGGCTTCGGTGAGCTGGCCACCGGCTTCATAGCCGACGTAGCCGGGAGGAGCACCGATCAACCGCGCAACGGAGTGCTTCTCCATGTACTCGCTCATGTCGATGCGGATCATTGCTCGCGCGTCATCGAAAAGAAAGTCCGCAAGCGTGCGCGCAAGCTCTGTCTTGCCGACACCGGTGGGGCCGAGAAACAGAAACGAACCGATTGGCCGGTTGGGATCTGCAAGCCCGGCACGACTACGACGGATTGCATTTGCGACGGCAGTGACGGCTTCGTCCTGGCCGATTACGCGCTCATGTAACACCTCTTCCATGCGAACGAGTTTTGCGACTTCGCCTTCCATGAGGCGACTGACAGGAACGCCCGTCCAACTTGAGACGACTTGCGCGATGTCTTCAGAGTCAACTTCCTCTTTCAGCATCGCGCCACCGACTTGTAGCTCTGAAAGTGACTTCGTCGCCTCGTCGATTCGGCGTTCGAGCTCAGGGATTCGTCCGTAACGGATCTCGGCCGCGCGTTCAAGATCAGTCTCACGCTCGGCCTGTCCGCGTACATGTTCGAACTCCTCTTTGAGCACCCGAATTGCGTCGATTGCCTCTTTCTCCGCCTGCCAGCGGCGTCGAAGACCGCTTGACTCGAACTTCAACTGTTCGAGTTCTTCGTCGAGCTTTTTCAGTCGCTCGCTCGAGGCGGCGTCGTCTTCCTTTTCGAGCGCAAGACGTTCAATTTCGAGTTGACGCATTCGTCGCGTCACGACGTCGACTTCGGTCGGCATCGAGTCAATTTCGATCCGCAACCTCGATGCCGCTTCATCAATCAGATCAACGGCTTTGTCGGGCATGAAACGACCGGTGATGTATCGGTCGCTTAGATAGGCAGCAGCCACTAAGGCGTCGTCTTTGATCCGCACACCATGATGAACTTCGTAGCGTTCTTTCAGGCCGCGGAGAATCGCGACTGTTGCTTCAACGCTGGGCTCTTCGACCATCACCGGTTGAAATCGGCGTTCAAGCGCAGCATCTTTTTCGATGTGTCGGCGATACTCATCAAGCGTTGTCGCACCGATCAAGCGCAACTGACCGCGCGCCAACATCGGCTTGATCATGTTGCCGGCATCCATCGAGCCTTCGGCCGCACCGGCACCTACAATCGTGTGCAACTCGTCGATAAACGTAACGACTTCGCCTTCGCGATCGGTGATCTCTTTCAGCACAGCCTTCAGTCGCTCTTCGAACTCACCGCGAAACTTGGCACCGGCCACCAACGCGCTGAGGTCGAGAGAGATCAAAGTGCTGTCACGCAGGCTCTCCGGAACATCGCCTTCTGCGATACGCGAAGCCAAACCTTCGACAACGGCCGTTTTTCCGACGCCCGGCTCGCCGATGAGTACGGGATTGTTTTTGGTTCGTCGAGTGAGCACCTGCATCACGCGACGGATTTCCGCGTCGCGACCGATTACAGGATCGAGCTTGCCTGCACGAGCGTCGGCCGTGAGATCTCGGCCGTACTTTTCGAGCGCCTGAAAGCGCTCTTCAGGATCCTGCGAGTCAATGCGGTGCGAACCACGTACTTCACGCAAGGCTTGCAACAATGTATTGCGGTCGACACCGACGCGATCGGCCATCGCGAGCAAAACGTGCTCGACCGACAAATAGTCATCACCGAGTTCGCCACGCGCACGGTCCGCCACATCAAGCTCTTCACGCAAAGAGCGGCTGATGTTCGGATTGCTTTCTGTAGATCCGTAAGCGCGCGCAATCTTCGAAAGCGTCTCATCGAATTTGTTGCGCAACGCAAGTGGCGCAACACCAACGCGCGCGAGAACGGGCAACGCTACCGTGCCTTCTTGGCTCAAAACAGCGGCAAGCAAATGCTCCGGTGCTACCTCAGAATGGTGCGCTGATCGCGCTCTCTCTGAGGCATCGCGAAACGCCTCCTGCATCTTGATTGTCCAGCGGTTCGGGTCAAGTGCCATCAACACGACAAACTAGTGCGGCGCCGCTTATTTCCCGCTCCAAACGCGAGAAACCCGCAGCTCCGACGCGGAACTGCGGGTTTTCGTTTCCGTGGCTAGCGGCTTATTTTCGATTGCCTGCGCATGTACAGCGCCGTGCAACCGAATCCGAGAAGGAGCATTGCGACAAACATGAACTTTGCAAATCCCAAGCCAGTAGCGGCAAGGGTGGCTGCAATTGAATTGTCGTTTTTCGGCTGTGTTACCACGGCCGCCGCTTCCGTCTGGACGGTCTGGACCGCTTCGACCTCTGTTTGGGTGGCCTTTACCTCTTTAACCTTCGTCGGCTGCTCTTGCACAACGATGACCACGGGTTTTTGGTTGCAATCCAACGTCACGTCTTTCTCCCCGTGAAAAGTTCGATCGTTGTGAATCGTGATTTTCGCTGCGTCTGCGTCGATCGGCAGGAACTTGCGGACGTCGTCCGTTCCCGCTTGCATCTCAAATGGCGAGCCGTTGACCTCTTTGCCATCACGAAGAACCGTGAACTTCTCCGTCGATGTGCTCTTGTTCGAGAAGGTAAGAACTAGGCCCTTACCGTTGTCCGACTTACAAACACTGCCGAGCACGACCGTCGGATCTTCATGGCAGTCATTTTTCATCCTCGCCTCTTTGAGGAGATGTTTGGCCTCTAGGTCTGTGCTCACATCGACCACGATGATGTTTCCGAACTTGGCGACGCCGGCGAAGTTGAAGTCTTGCTCTCCGGATCCACCGCCCTTGACGTGAATAATCGAACCAAATGCAGCAACAGCTTTGCCATTCGTCGCCGCTGACTTCGTCAGTTCACCACGACCGCCATCGGATAGCCAGATGTGCAGATCGCGTTCGTCATGACCGGTTTGGCGCCACTTCATCTTCCAGCCGCTGTTTTGCGCCTTGCAGACTTTTTCAATTGTGACGTCCGGCTCATCAGCGATCGTTGTCGACGCAGTTACGATCACGGTTGTCGTCTGTGCCGGGATAGTGGCCTGAATCACTTCCGGTCTGTTCTCCGTCACTATTTGCTTGCCCGTTTCAACCTCTACCGGAGCTGGAGCCGGCTTCGACGGCTCCACGTATGGAGGAGGAGTAGGTGCTGGTGGCGGTGGAGTCTTGACGACAACCGTTTGCTTGGGCGCAGCGGGAGCCGGAACCGGCTCCACGTATGGGTGTGGTGGTGTCTTGACGACAACCGTTTGCTTGGGCGGAGTCACAACTGGTGCTGGTGGGGCCGGGTGCTCCCCGTATGTCTTGTCTTGTGCCGCCGGGGCAGTCTCCACGTAGGGTCGCTCTGGAGCCGGCGCGTTGACCTTGGTCGTCGCTCCTGCAACATCCCCGGTGCCGTACGCAGGTGGAACCGGCGCTTTCTCGGTACCAACTTGGGTCGACACCGGATATGCGTTGTCAACCTTCGGCGGCCCTGTAGGCGTGCAGGCCGGCTTCGAGCCGGTCGCAGCAGGACGAGGAGGAAGATAGGTGGGAGCGCCGGTTTTGCCGGTGGTGTTCACCTTTGCAACGTCGGTTGTGTCGTTCGCCACGCTCGTGCCGGGCTTATACACGTTGGCTTCCTGCGGATAATTTGAACCGCTGGTATTCGGCTCGCCCGCCGGCTGTGATTGCTCAGTAGGTGCAGGCGCGTAATCCGTGACCGGCTGTTTCTGGACCTTGTTGTAATTCGCCGTCGGCGTTTTACTTACAGTCGGAAGCGTGGCGGTATTGCCTGTACTTCCCGCGTATTGCTGTGGCTGATCCACAGTTGGCGTTGATTTCGCCGGCGTTTGTGGCGTTGGTTGAACAATTTGTGGTGTTGGTTGCGGGTAAGCCTGGGGCTTGCTCTGTTGATCGTATGTCGCAGGTGCATTTACCGGAGCCGGCGTTTCTTGTCCGGCAGCCTCAGTGCCGTACGTGCCGGTCGGTGTCTCCGACGGCTTGGCGGTTTTACCTGAGTATGCGGGCGTCGATTGATTGGTGTCAACGGGGTTGGTGGCTACAACATCGGTGGTCGCGCTGCCCTTGGCTGTTTCATCTTTGGCTGCCGGATAAGCCAGCTTAGCCGCGTCCGATTCTGCTGAAGATCCGGTAGGTGCGACAGGATATTCTGGAGATAACGACTGTTGTGGCGCTGCATAAGCACCGGTCGTTCCTGCAGAATTGTTTTTTCCCGACTTTGACCCAGCATTGAAGTTCGAGCTGGAGTGCGCCTTACATGCAGCGTTTTGTGCTGCTGCGTAGGCTGTCGGGATCGTGAACATAACGCTCGCGACGAGTGCCATGGCCGCAACAAGCATCGCGACCACCTTCCGCCGCGAGTGTCCATTGGCAATGGACCCAAACACAATCGCCCCCGTTTATCGAGATGAGGCTGTACTTCTGCCACCCTCGTTAGATCAAGTTGCCAACCTGCGGGTCTGCTGTCAACTGTCTTAGGAAACAGACTTGCGACTGAAACGTTCCGTAATCATTGGTTTTTACCTCCGCGCAATGTGTACATCAACCGATTGGGAATTTGAACGGTGATGTCATTGCGGAGACCGGAACGATTTCGCGTCGGTACTGCTGTAACAAATTGCGTTGGTCGTCTGCAAGACGAGCGTTCTCTGCCCGGAGTCGCGCTATCTCATCTTCGAGTTCGAGAACTTTGCGAACACCTTCGAGATTCAATCCTTCATTCGTGAGTGACTGGATTCTGCGCAGTCGGTGGACGTCAATTTCGCTGTATCTGCGATTGCCGCCCTGCGTGCGCCCAGGCAGAACCAAACCTCTGCGCTCGTACAAACGCAGCGTTTGTGGATGCATTCCGGCAAGTTCAGCCGCTACGGAGATTACGTAAACGGCTCGATCTCGATCGTCGAAAATGCTCATGACTGCTTCACTCCTAGATAGGCCCGCAGCTTCTTGCCATCCTCCGCGTTCGCGTATGCCTCGAGCGCGCGCCGCTGAACATCGGAAATCTTCTTCGGAACGTCGATTTCGATCGTTACCAGCAGATCACCAGAGCCATCTTTCTGCTGCACACCACGTCCACGAACGCGCAACACCGACCCTGACTTCGTAGCTGCAGCAACCCTCAGCGTTACCGCGTCGGTGAGTGTGGGTACCCTGACTTGCGCACCGAGCATCGCCTCGGTGAACGTAACAGGCACGTTGATGGTTAGATCTTTGCCTTTGCGCTTCAGTAACGGGTGCTCACCGACCCGAACGACCACATAGAGATCACCGGATGGCGCGCCGTTCCGGCCTGCACCGCCACGCTCTTTCAGCAGAATCCTCTGGCCATTTTCGACGCCGGCCGGAATACGCACTTTTACCTGTCGATTGCGCTTTTGCACACCACTGCCCTTGCAAGTGTGGCAAGGCTTGGCAATTATGCGGCCTGCGCCCTGGCATTTAGGACAGGGGCGGCTGAATGAAAACACGCCTTGATTGTCGTCAAGAACGCCGCGGCCTTTGCATTCAGGACACGTGACGGGTTGCGTTCCAGGTTCAGATCCGCTGCCTTTACAGGTTTCGCACGTTGCGTCGCTCGCGACGTTGATGGAAGTCTCGACGCCGTTGACCGCGTCGTCGAACGCGAGTCGCAGTTCTGCTTCGAGATCGTCACCGCGCTGTGGACCCGAGCCGCGCTGACGGTTATTAGTGCTGCCGCCTCCTCCTCCTCGACCAAACAGCCCGCCAAAGAGATCACCGATGTCATCGATCCGAAAACCACCCGGCGCACTCTGCGTGCCTGCGTACGGGTTACCACGTGCAGCACCGCCGGCCGCGCCGGCAAATGGATTGCCGGCAACGGAGCGAAGCTCGTCATACTCCTTACGTTTCGCAGCGTCGCCGAGCACGTCGTAGGCGGCAGAAACATCCTTGAACCGATCTTCGGCTTTGCGGTCACCGGGGTTCGCGTCGGGGTGGTACTTCTTTGCGAGCTTTCTGTAGGCGCGCGTTATGTCTTTCTCGATTGCCAACTTGCCGACACCGAGAATCTTGTAAAAGTCCTTGTCGAACCAATCGCGCTGCGCGGCCATTCCGGCTAGCCGATGACCTTGACCATTGCCGGCCGAACTACCCGGCCCTTCCAGAGGTAACCGGCACGCAGCTCTTCACTGACTTTTGGGCCGCCTTCGCCTTCTTCGTGTGCGACTGCTTCGTGAAGCGTCGGATCAAACGGTTGTGCCACGGCGTCGATACGCGCAAGGCCCTCTTTCGTCAAGACGTCAAGAAGCGAAGCAGAGACTTGCTCAAGCGTGCCGTTCGGCTCGTGTGCTTTGGCAAGATCGATCGTGTCGAGAACACCAAGCAGTTTCGCAGCCAACGCCTCGTTCGCACGTTCAGCTGTCTCAGCCTGCTGTTTGACGACGCGCTTTCGATAGTTTTCGAAATCGGCTTGCAGCCGCTGGAGCGTGTCGCGATAAGCGTCACGCTCCGCAGCTACGGGATCTTCAGCTAATTCCGCCTCGACCGTCGCTTCTTCCGCGACGGCTTCTTCTGCAATGGCTTCTTCTGCAATGGCTTCGTCGGGAATCTCCTCGTCACTCACTACTTTTTGTCCTGCTCATCATCGACGATTTCGGCGTCGATAACCTCATCATCTTTCACATCGGACGTCTCGGTTTCAGAACTTGCCGCGCCGGTCGCAGCGCCTTCGGTTGATGCCTGCTCGTACAGCTTTTGGCTGAACGACTGGCTCGAAGTCATCAACTTCTCGGTTGCGTCTTTGATCGGCTCGAGTTCGGTGCCGGCTAACGCTGTTTTGAGCTCAGCAAGCGCAGACTCGACAGTCTCCTTTTCGGAGCCCTCGATCTTTTCACCTTGCTCTTTCATCAACTTCTCGGTCTGGTAGACGAGCGTGTCGGCCTGGTTACGCACCTCGGCTTCTTCACGACGGCGAATGTCTTCGTCGGCATGCGCTTCGGCATCACGCACCATGCGGTCGATGTCGTCTTTACCAAGTGAGGATTGGCCGGTAATCGTGATCGATTGCTCTTTGCCCGTCGCGCGATCTTTTGCGCTCACGTGCACTATTCCGTTTGCATCGATGTCGAACGTGACCTCGATCTGCGGAACGCCGCGCGGGGCGGGCGGAAGATCAACCAGCTGGAACTTGCCGAGCGTCTTGTTGTAATTCGCCATCTCGCGTTCGCCTTGCAGCACGTGAATCTCAACCGACGGCTGACTGTCGTCCGCCGTTGTGAAAACCTCGCTGCGCTTCGTCGGGATCGTGCTGTTGCGCTCGATGAGCTTGGTCATGACGCCGCCCTTGGTCTCGATGCCGAGTGAGAGCGGCGTCACATCGAGTAGCAAAACGTCTTTGACCTCACCCTTGAGCACGCCGGCTTGCACCGCTGCACCGATCGCGACCACTTCATCGGGGTTCACGCCCTTGTGCGGCTCTTTCCCGGTGAGTGACTGCACGAGTTCTTGGATTGCAGGCATGCGGGTCGAGCCACCGACCATGATGACGTGCTGGATATCACCTTTGGTAAGACCGGCGTCTTTGATCGCTTGCTCGAAGGGTGTCTTGCAACGATCAACCAAGTCCGCGGTGAGCTCTTGGAACTTCGCTCGCGTGAGCTTGTAGTCGAGATGCAAGGGGCCTGCGCTGGTTGCCGTGATGAACGGCAGGTTGATGGTGGTTTCTTGAACCTGCGAGAGCTCGATCTTTGCCTTCTCAGAAGCCTCTTTCAGACGCTGCGCTGCCATGTTGTCGGCACCGAGGTCAACGCCGTGGTCGTTCTTGAACGACGTGACGAGCCAATCGATTACGCGCTGGTCCCAATCGTCACCACCGAGACTGGTGTCTCCGTGAGTCGACTTGACCTCGAACACACCCTCGCCGATCTCGAGCACTGAAACATCGAACGTTCCACCACCGAGGTCGAATACGAGAATTGTTTGATCCGCATCGTCGTCTTTATCGAGACCGTATGCAAGAGCTGCCGCTGTCGGCTCATTGATGATGCGAAGCACCTCAAGACCGGCAACTGCGCCGGCTTCTTTGGTTGCCGTGCGTTGAGCGTCATCAAAGTACGCCGGAACAGTGATGACCGCTTGGGTAACCGTGTCGCCCAGGTAGCTCTCTGCATCGCGCTTCAGCTTCTGCAGAACGCGCGCCGAAATTTCTTGCGGCGTGTACTTCTTGCCATCAATGTCGACAGTCCAGTTGGTACCCATGTGACGTTTCACTGAACGAATGGTGCGCTCCGGGTTGGTAATTGCCTGGCGTTTTGCGACTTCACCGACGAGAACTTCGCCTGACTTCGAGAATCCAACGACCGACGGCGTCGTGCGGGCACCTTCGGCGTTGGGAATTACGGTCGGCTCGCCCGCTTCAAGAACGCTGACGACCGAGTTTGTAGTGCCGAGGTCGATTCCGACGGCCTTGGGCATGGGCTTCCTCCTGGGGTGTGGCGCCGCCGAACGACGCCCGAGATTGAACCTGGTTATTGGCTGCAGACTCTAGAAAGTTGAGTCGCCCATTGTCAACTTCGGCTTCACCCGTTTAATTCCCGGACCCGCGCCGTGGCGAATGCGAGCTTGGTCACTCAGCAATTGTGCTCTTTCTCAGTACCACGATCGCGCCGGCACCGATTGCGAGACTCGTGATCGACACTGAGATCACACTTTGAAACACAACCCAAAGCGCCAGGTGAAAATGCCCAAAACCGAGGTTGAGTGGCCCAACGAGTACGGGCACAAGCGTCACAACAGCTAATGCAAAGCTGAGACGCGGGTTGATAAAGAGCAGAATTATGCCGGCGATCGTGCCGGCAAGAAACAACCAACCCATCTGAACGCTGAGATCCGGCGTGGGATACCACTGCGCGCTCGTATTGTTCGTGTGGTCCTGAAAAAGGAATGCAAGCGTGCCTCCGAATAGCGCCCAGGCCGTCGCAACCTTCAGTGCGATGTCCACTGTGACGGTCTTGCGATCGGCAATTTCCTTCGACAAAAGCACCGTGATCAGAGTAAATACGAACATCGCAATTAGTGGCGCATGCTGCCAATCGAAGTGCAGGCTTTCGAGATACGTCAGCACCGACGCAATCACCACCAATACAGCGCTGAGAAATCGCTTGCGCAAAATGACATATGC
>JBBSGY010000059.1:0-9153 GCA_038253645.1 Acidimicrobiales bacterium | reverse complement strand
GGCAATGTCGTAGTCATGGCGTGCCCTGCGGTTTTGGGCGACGATTTTGATGCCGGAATTGGCCATAGTGGCCAAGGTAGTCCGCAAGTTGCGTGCGCAAGCCTCCCGAAAACGGAGGCTCTGCGCACACAGCTTGCCGGGGGAGGGGCGGGTAGCGTGGTAGGTCGTGTCCGAGCTGCGACTATCCGCTCAAGTAATCGAAGACATGGTGGGCCATTGTTTCGAGGCGTACCCGCTGGAGGGTTGCGGTCTGCTTGCTGCCGATCCGGGCGGAACGATGGTTCGCTCGTACGGGCTCACGAACGCAGCTGCGTCGGCGAAGATTTATGAGCTCGACAGCGCTGAATTCATGGCGGCAGATCGGGATGCAGATGAGCTCGGCCTCACGATCGCGGGCGTCTTCCATTCCCATACCCACACAGACGCCTACCCGTCGCCGACCGATCTGCGCAAGGCGCCGGTGCCCGAGTGGCACTACGTACTTGTGTCTTTTGTAGGCAATGAGCCGGCGGTGCGGTCCTATCGGATCATCGATGGGGAGATAACCGAAGAACCTGTCGTACAATCCTGACTAAACAACTCGGAATTAGGAGCAATTGTGGCAATCGAGGTTCGTCTTCCGACTCTTCTGCGAAGCCGTGCAGACGGTAAATCGACTGTTCAAGTAGCGGGCGTAACGCTCGGCGAAGCGCTCGATGACCTTGCTCGTCAATACCCGCGATTCGATGGACAGGTCGTAAATGCTGAAGGTGAACTTCACCGTTTCATAAACGTCTACGTGAATGACGACGACGTCCGCTTCCTGGGCAAACTCGATACCCCGGTCAAGGAAGGCGACACGATCTCGCTTCTTCCTGCCGTAGCTGGTGGCTAAATTCGCCTCCGCGCTCGACCTGATCGGGAATACACCTCTAGTTGACGTTTCGGTTTTGAGCCCCAGGTTCGCCGTGAAGATCTGGGCGAAACTCGAAGGTCAGAACCCCGGTGGGTCCGTGAAGGACCGAGCCGCGAAGAAGATGATCGAGGTCGCTGAAGTTTCGGGCCGGCTGGAGCCTGGCAGGGTCATTCTCGAGTCCTCGTCAGGTAATACCGGCATCGCGCTGGCGATGATCGCGCGAATCAAGGGCTATCTGCTCAAGATCGTGCTGCCCGAAAACGTCTCGGTCGAACGACGCGGGCTCCTCGAAGCATGGGGAGCGGAGATAATCGACTCGCCGGGAACCGAGGGCAGCAACGGTGCAATGCGTCGCGCACAGGTGCTCGCGAAAGAGAACCCGGATTGGGTGTTCCTTTACCAATACGGCAACCCGGCCAATGTTGCTGCGCACTATGAAGGCACGGGCCCCGAGATTCTTCGCGACTGTCCCGAGATCACGCATTTCGTCGGCGGTCTTGGTACTGCGGGAACTCTTATGGGCGCCGGCCGCTACTTGAAAGAGAACAAACCCGACGTCGAACTGTGGGCAGTTGAACCGCCGGCGGGAGAGATGGTCGACGGCCTCAAGAGTCTCGAGGAAGGCTTTGTTCCACCGATCTTCACCGACAACGGTGGATATGACTTGTTGGACCGCAAACAGATTGTCGGTGTACGCGACTCGATCGAATACACCCGCCGTCTTGCAGACGTGGGTGTATTCGCGGGCATTTCGTCCGGCGCGATCATGGCTGCCGCAGTGCGTGTTGCAGCCGAGATCGACGAAGGAGTGATCGTCGCAATCGTCTGTGACGGCGGCTGGAAGTACCTGAGCACAGGCGCCTGGACAGCGGACATCGACACCGTCGTAGATCGCGCAAAACGCGTCATCTACTTCTGACCTGCGGCCACTTCGACCTTTGTCCCCTCAACCGGACATGGTCCCCCTGAGGGGACAATGGTCGGGAACTGGCCGGTAAGGAACTGGCCGGTAGGGAACTGGCCGGTAGGGGACTGGCCGGTAGGGGACTGGCCGGTAAGGTTCAGGGCGATGACTCGTAGAGACGGGCGTAAGCCCGATGACCTTCGCCCGCTCACATTCGTTCGTGACTACACCGAGTTCGCGCCCGGTTCAGTTCTCGTGAGTTTCGGTAAAACGCGCGTGTTGTGTACCGCTTCTGTGGACGAACGCATTCCGCCTTGGCTGCGAGGCTCGGGCAAGGGTTGGGTGACGGCGGAGTATTCGCTGCTCCCCGGCTCAACCGGCACTCGCGTCGATCGCGAAGCTGCAAAAGGAAAGCAGTCGGGTCACACGCAAGAAATTCAACGTCTGATCGGCCGGTCATTGCGCTCAGTCGTCGACCTTGAACTGATCCCGGAACTGCAGATTGTTCTTGACTGTGACGTGTTGCAAGCGGACGGTGGCACACGTACAGCGTCCATCTGCGGTGCATATGTCGCACTACACGACGCCTGCGAGCGATTGATTCAAAAGAAGGTGTTGAAGACGACGCCGATTTCTGAAGCATGTGCCGCCATCTCTGTCGGCATAGTCGATGCAACTGCACACCTCGATCTTGATTACTCAGAAGATGTGCGTGCAGAAGTCGACATGAATGTCGTGATGACTGCATCGGGCAAATTTGTCGAAGTTCAGGGGACAGCAGAGGGCGCGCCGTTCTCGCGTGGCGAACTCGACGACTTGCTCGGTCTTGCGGAACATGGCATCGCGCAGATTCTCGACGCGCAAACAGAAATACTCAGCACACCACCAACACCACGATGACGCAGTACATCCTCGCGTCTGCGAATCCTGACAAGGCACAAGAAATTCGCGAGATCTTGCACAGCGAGCTCTTGCACGGTGACATCGAACTTCTGCCGCGTCCCACGCACGTGCCAGACGTCGTCGAAGACGGCGAGACACTTGAAGACAACGCGCGACTCAAGGCAAAGGCACTGGTCGAGGCAACAGGCCTGCCATCAATTGCAGACGACACGGGTCTCGAAGTCGACGCGCTGGACGGCGGCCCGGGTGTGCACGCAGCACGCTACGCCGGAGAAAACGCCACCTACGAAGACAACCAACGCAAGCTTCTCGCCGCGCTGGACGGGCTGCCTGATGAAAAACGCGGTGCACGGTTTCGCACGATTGCGTTGCTGCGAAACCCCGACGGCAGCGAGGTGATCGCCGAGGGGGTAGTAGGGGGCATCATCGCCGCGGAGGCCAAAGGAGACGGTTGGGGGTATGACCCGATCTTCATTCCGAACGAGGGCGCCGGCAGGCGTTTTGCCGAGATGTCGAGCGAGGAGAAGCACAAGCTGTCGCATCGCGGCAGAGCCTTTCGCAAGCTCGCCGACCTGATTGGTTCCAACTAGCAACCTTTCGTACTCTCGGAGGTTGTGTGTAACCGAACGGAGCGAGGCAGCTCTCTCATGCTCGTTCCTGCAGGGATCCTCGTCCTCATTGCGCTTGCTGCGATTGCGGTCGATTCTTCGATTGCTTTCATGGCCCAGCGCGAGATGATCAACTACGCCACAGGCGCAGCGAACGACGCCGCGACGGCGGCGATCCCAAAAGGCGAGTTGCAACACGGTCGCGACGCACGACCCGATAGTGGTCTCGTTGATCAACTGGTGAAGAATCGGATTGTCGGGCGCAACGTCGGTGGCTATGTGATCAGCGCTGACGATGTGACATCGACAATTGATGACGACACGGTGACCGTCACCATCAAGGGAACAATTCCGTATGTGTTTGCACCCGCTATTCCCGGCGCGCATAAAGCTGCGAGCGTCAACGCAACCGCTTCGGCTCAGCTGCAGTTCAGATAGCTACCACGGCGCAGGAGAATTGGTGGCAACCGGTCCCGGCAACCGGTATTACGATCATGGATTGAGCGGGGGTGTGTTATTGCTGATGTTGTTCGTATCGATGCTCGGCGTGCGAGCTGTTTGATCCAGATAGTTAATCCACACTGGTACGGCACCGACGACGAACGCAGCGGTGCAGCAGAGAACGAGGCCTCGCTTGCCGGCAAGTTCCGTGCCTGCATTTAGGCCGCGTGATCCGATTGCCCAGAGAGCGGATGAAATGCAGATGCCTGCCATGCACGCAAGCAATGCATAGAAAGCGAGACCGTTGGTCAGCTCCCGCAATGAGTCTGCAGCGCGTTGGCCGGGGACCGGAGCGGGGCTATTGACCTGCGCTGATGCCGGAAGTGACGTTATGAAAATTGCAGCGATGGCGATTGCAAGTGCTACGAATGTTGCCCCAAAGTAACGATTGCGGCGTGCCGAAGACAAGTCCGTCCTCTTCATTGCGTCCCCCCACAGGACTAGTGATTTCGCGCATCACAATACACGCGTCTCGTACGAATCGCGGCTCGCGCGTTCAGTGTCCGTATACGCTGTAAAAGCCATCATTTGGCCACTCAGGATAGCGAGACGAGGGCCAATTACCCACCGGGTTAACTTTGGGTGGGAAGTGCAATGCGGGCGTGGCGAAATGGCAGACGCGTCAGGTTTAGGTCCTGGTGTCGAAAGACGTGGAGGTTCGAGTCCTCTCGCCCGCACAAACGGAATAGACCGAAAGTGCTTCTTTAGAAATCAGGTACGAAGCCATGACCAAAAAATCGCTAAAGCATCTCTCGGATGACGAACTCGAAGCCCTATCAGCAGAAGAGCTCCTGACAAGTTTGGAACCATCGCTGGCAAGCGGCCTCAAAGATATTTGGAGCCGCACAGGCTCCCTGTCAGGCGACTGGGCTGAAGAACTGATAACCGATCGTCGGGAACAAGTATCGAGAGAACAGACGCAGGCACAGTGATCGTCCTCGATGCGTCTGCGATTTTGGCGGTTGCTCACAAAGATTCTTCGGCTACTCGAAGTCGACATCGTTATTTCAGCCGTCTTGGCGCATGGGTCACCGCAGAGCTTTGGCGCAAAGGTCACGGGCTGTCACTCGGAGACCGTGCTTGTCTTGCTCTCACTAGAGAAACCGGCGGTATCGCCTACACAACAGATAGAGCCTGGAAAACAATCGGGGAAGAGTTCGACATTCCAGTACGACTGCTTCGATGACACAGCCGATTTCAACACCCAAAGTTGTGTTGTCGATGTGCGTGTCACTCAACGGGTTCATCGCACGGGAAGACGGGCAAGAAGACTGGCTGCCGTCGAGCGGCTGGGACGAGTTTCTCATCGACGCCAAAGCTTTTGGCAACATCGTCATGGGCCGAGAGACGTACGAACTCGTCACCGAGCTCTACTCCGATTTCAACTTCGACAATGTAGACACCAAACACAAAGTAGTTGTCAGTAGAAACGCGGAATTTGTGGCGCCAGATCCGTATTCCGTCGTGAGCTCACCCAAGGAAGCATTGACGTTCTTGAGGGAGCATGGCATTGAAAACGTTCTGCTCATCGGCGGTGGAAAATTAAACGCCGAGTTTCTGCGACTCGACATGGTCGACGAAATCTGGTTGACAATCGTGCCGCATATCCTTGGCAAAGGAAGGCCTGTCATCGGCAATTCCGAGTTGGACTTGCCACTCACCCTGATGCAATGTGACCAACTTTCAGGAGGGCGTTTCAGAGCGAAATATCGGATGAACCGGAAAATCAACGAATCCTCACCATAGCCAGCAGCCTGGTCAGCTCAATCTGGAACTCAGAGTTCGAAGGGTGCGCAACCAGGGGCACAGCCATTACCTTCGGAGCGGCTTTTCTCGCAGCCACAGAAGAGCAAAACGCTGTCGCTCATCGTCGATGATATATCCCATCAGATGGCGCGCACCGACGGGAGTCTCAAACAGTTCCATCTCAGCGACGTCATGTCGGTTGGTTCGCGAGGGTCCGGTTTCGGTCCAGAGCTTGACGAGATCCGTGACGGCTTCACGTATCTCGGGATCAATGCCAATGAGTTCTTCGTCGATACGACGTGTGTAATCGGCTGTCCAGGTCACACGTCTCGTTTGGCAAGTTCCGCCATGTGCTCCTGCACCTCTTCGGCGTTATTGCAGGTGGAGAGCGTGCCACTGTCACGTTCTTCGATGTACTCGCGTATTCGTTGCTCCATTTCAGCTTCGGTGAGCTGCAGAGACTTGGTCTTCGAGGTCATGGGCGAAATCCTACCGGCGGGGTGGGACAAGCGTCATACGCTCATGCCAACGACATTTTTCTGTAGCGGAGAAAGGTTCGAAAGGGGATCCTTACCACTACGTAATTGTAAGTATTCGGAAATCCCGTTTGTGCAAACACTGCGAAGTTCTGCTATTTGCGAGCGGAGTAGGACAGCAAAGCGCTTGTCCCGGCATTGAGTTCGAAATATTTCCTGGCGCATTTGGGTCCTGACCAGCGCGTGGGCGATATGACCGGTTCGCGTGAACAGCGGATCTGTCGTAAACGGGGTATGTGTCAACAACGCCGTCATCAGAACTGAGCAACGAGACCGCTCACTGGCGATCAGTTGCAGAGCGACTTGCTGTAGAGAACGACTTGTTGAAGGCGGACAACGTTGCACTACGTGCACGTGTGGTCGAGCTCGAAGATCAAATAGCGGCCCTCGTTGAGCAGGTGGCAACGCTTTCGAAGATCGTTTTCGGGCGGTCATCGGAGAAGAAGGCCTCGCCGTCCGCCGGCGACGCCGACCCTGATGACACCGGCACATCTGGTAACTCGTTCGATCCTGATGATAAATCACGCAAACGTGGACAACGCCCTGGATCAAAAGGCCACGGCCGTCGTGATTACTCACATCTGGAGACCGAAGAAGTCATTCACGATGTCGCCGATGACGAAAAGATCTGTCAGCACTGTGGTGTCGGGTGTTCTGCCTTCGGCGAAGAAACGTGCGAACAGATTGACTGGCGGGTGAAGATCATCAGGATTGTTCACCGTCGAAAACGCTATCGACGCAATTGTCGTTGCAATGGGCCAGGCATCGTGATTGGCCCGCCACCACCCAAGGCAATCGCAAAGGGTCGATTCACTTCGCGCTTTTTAGCCCGGCTGGTTGTCGACAAGTTCTGTTTCGGCACGCCGGTCAATCGCATTGCAGCATCACTTGGTCTCACGGGCGCTGAATTATCAACCGGGTCGCTGACGGGATCGCTCAAAGCCGTCTCGGCGTTACTGGAGCCACTTGAAACAGCTATTCGAGTTCGCAACGCACAGGCTGGTCATTTGCATGCAGATGAGACGGGTTGGCGGGTTTTTGAAGCAGTAGAGGGCAAAGATTCCAACCGTTGGTGGCTGTGGGTATTCGTTGGACCTGACACCACGGTGTTCCGCATCGAGCAATCACGCTCATTGACAGCACTAACCGAGCACCTGGGCATTGCCAATGGTGAACTTCCCCAGGGACGCTCGGTAATCGTCAGCTCTGACTTCTACAGCGTCTACCAAAGCTTGTCGAACAACGTCGAGGGTTTTGACTCCCTGTGGTGCTGGGCTCACATTCGTCGTTACTTCATACGCGCCGGCGACGCCCACAAAGAACTACGTGAGTGGCGTGACGAGTGGGTGTTGCGGATCGGAGCGCTCTATGGGGCGCACAGCGCGATCAGCGTGAGTAAACCAGGTACGCAAGAACACACAAGGGCGTGTGCGAGTTTCGACGAAGCGCTGGGCGTCATGGACGTAGCTCGCAAAGACCAGGCAAATGATGTCGACCTTCACGAGAGGGCACGCAAGGTGCTCGGGACGCTCGGCAACGAATGGAATGGTCTTGTGGCGCATCGAGACCACCTCGAGCTTCCCCTGGATAACAACGCCGCGTGCGACACGAGGGCGCACAATGTGAGTGAACTCACAGAAAGGAGGATCGGCGAACGCCGAATGTGCAGTTTCAGGAGGTGTTCAAATCCTGTCCCCATCCTGACATGCGTCACTGGCAACGGTGGGGTGTGAAGCTCAGGACTCAAGCCAAAGGACCCTTGTTCCATCCAAGAGTCACGGGCGAGGGGAAGGCTGAAAAGGGTGAACGAGAGTGATACCCCCGATGAGGCTTCGTTATGTTGAGCTCCGCAAGATGGGAAGTTGCAGCGGAGTGTAGGACTAGTCGCTGCAAAGCGCAGGCGCCGGACCGAGAGCGCGATATCGGTCGGAGAACACCGCTGTCCCGGAGTTAGGGGGCACCCAACCCAGCCGCAACTCACATGTGCGAAACGTGTAAACCCCGTTGGGTTCCGACAACACAACGTTGCCGGAAAGCCGACCGCAAGGAGAGCCCACGACCCAGCGGGAACAGGATGCCCAAGAAGCGAACGCCGGAAAGCCGAAAGGCAACAGGAAAACGAAACGCCATGACTGAACCTCCTTCAGTCGTTTCGCATAACTGGCCGGATAGGAGCTGTTGCTCTGACTCGAAAGAGTGCTGACGTGAGGCAGGTGAGCCTGTGAAGCATCGAAGACGAAATCGCAAGAACCAAAGGACAAGTTAGACGCTGTGACGACAACGAAAACGACAACCGTCGTCGACGGCGATGTTGCAGTGAACGGACCAGAGGACGATGCACTCGACTGGGCGTCAATTGATTGGCACCAGGCCGAGGACAACGTAAGGCGACTACGACAGAGAATCTTCACGGCATCGAAGGCAGGGGACCTCAAAAGGGTCCGCAATTTTCAGAAGCTGATGTTGCGTTGCAACTCCAACACGCTTATCAGCGTGCGACAAGTAGCGGAACGAAATGCAGGACGAGGAACGGCGGGTATCGACGGAAAAGTTGCACTGACCCCCCGAGCGAGAAGCAAGCTCGTGGTGGATGTTCAGCGCCAACCAAAGCCCACTGCCAAAGCTGCTCGTCGTGTGCACATTCCGAAAGCCAATGGAAAACAACGCCCGCTCGGCATTCCCGTCATTTTCGATCGAGTGCAACAAGCTCGTGTCAAGAATGCACTGGAACCCGAATGGGAAGCACGTTTCGAGCCGAGATCGTATGGATTTCGACCGGGACGAAGCTGTCACGATGCGATCGAAGCGATATTCAATGCATCCACTGGTAACGGCAGAACCGCCCGACGCCAATGGATTCTCGACGCTGACTTGACAGCCGCATTCGATAAAATTGGGGCTCCCGGCATCGATGTGGGTGAAATCTAGGGATCCGCGGCAGCGAGGCGCTCGTGCGGAAGGACGTGGGTGATCGGTCCAAGCGTCACCATGACGAGTGCGAGTGCAGCCTTCGCCGAGTGGAATCCATATGCACGGTTGATGATCAGGCGAACTCTGCGG
>JBBSGY010000058.1:0-9167 GCA_038253645.1 Acidimicrobiales bacterium | reverse complement strand
TGCATCTGTTCGCCACCATTCCGATCCGCAAATTCCCGAGCAACCGCGGCACCCAAGGTCGCACGGAGCCCTCGTGTGCGAATCGCGAGGCCGCTGTGGATACGGCCGCTCTCGCTTTGGTATGCAACGCTTCCGTCGCCTGTCTCGATCAGTTTGAAGTTGCCGCTCAAAACGTCGACCTTTTCGGCGAAACCCGTGCCCACGAGGTTGTTGTTGGTTGCATTTGAGCTAGCCGCTGCGGTTGCGGCACTGGTGCTCACGCCGCTTACTTGGTTGGCAGCAATGCGCGCGGCAACAATCTTGCGGCGCTCTTCATCACGCGCGGCGGCTTCGGCGTTGACGATTCTACGAATCTCTTCGCCGGTGAAGCCGTCAAAAGATCCACTGTTTGCGTATCGCTTAAGAACCCCGAGAATTTCGCCCGAGTAATCGCCGAGAATGAACTTTTGCTTTGCGGTTTCGAGAGGACTCGTTTCCAGTACTGCTACAGCCATGGGCGCAATAATCGCACATGAGCGCTATCAAGTGCAAAAACCTCAAAGGCGTTTAGTTGTCGGCCCTCCAGAGGGCGTCTGAGAACTCTTCTGGGATGGTCCACTCGGTGTGGATCAGCTCGTGCTCGCGGGCCCACGCAGCCGTCAGTGGGTCGGAACCGGCCGCTTTTAGCAGTTCGGCGCCAATCTCGTTGTGACGCAGATACTTACCTGCCCGGCCCAGCCAACCGTCTTCTTTAGCCCACGCCTCGCGTTGAGCCGGTGTGCTCTGTTTGCCGGCCAGGGTCGCAATAACCCTTGCAAACGTGCCTATTTGTGGGTCTGTCTTGCCGATGTCGTGCAGCAAAGCCGCGGCAATTACGGGCCGTGGCGCTTTTTCACCCAGGAAATGCAACGTTTTCTGTGCGACGCGATGTGCATGACGTTGATCCGGCGCCGACATTCGAGCCCAAAGTTCGCGCTCGGTCGCCAGCAGGTTCGATTTGACCCACGCCGCCTCGTCATCGGTCAGTGGGCCGGCGCGCAATGATCCAAAGAACCGAGTGGCGAGGTGTTTCGCGCTCACAAATCGAAGCTTTCCGGGTCAGCCTGCAGCAAGGCGGAGCCAGAGGTCGATTGCCGGATTGAAAAGCAACCCCAGCACGTTGCTGCCCATGAACATAATGAGCATGAAGAGCAGCATCGAATACTTACGAAACTGCAGATACGTGTACATGTACCGCTGCGGAAGGAAGCGTTCAATTACAGCCGAGCCGTCGAGCGGTGGAATCGGAATGAGGTTGAACACGGCGAGAATCACGTTCGCGAGTCCGAGCTGCACAATGAAGAGCTCCAGATAGTTGAGCGTGCCGGTCGGATGCATCGTGTTGATCACAACGGCGGCAATTGCCGCGAGCACGAGGTTGGTCGCGGGCCCGACGAGGCCCGTAAACATTGCCTGGTTTCGTGTCATACGCGCTGTGTTGATCGGAACCGGCTTTGCCCAGCCGAATGCGGGGCCGTGGACGAAAATCAAGAAACCGGGGACGATGAATGTTCCCAGTGGGTCAACATGGCGCAGCGGGTTGAGCGTGAGGCGCCCGGCGCGCTTCGCGGTATCGTCGCCGTAGGCGTTCGCAAGCGCACCATGGCTTATCTCGTGCAGAATTATCGACGGAATGAGCGCGGCGAATCTGAAAATGTCGCTGATGCCGAGCGAGCCACGCTGCCACTGAACGTAGACAATGATGCCGACGATCGCTACGAAAACGAAAATAATCGGCTGGATATTGGGCCGGCTTGCCGGTCCACCCGCGTTGTTTTGAACCCAAGGCACAAATTACCGACCCGATGCGCACTTCATACAGAGACGGCCGGTGGGCATTGCCTCGAGCCGCGTCTCAGGAATTGCGTTGTCGCAGTTTTCACAGGCGCCGAATGTGCCGGCCTCGATCTTGGCGAGGGCGTGCTCGACCTCGTCGAGACCTTCCTGCAGGCTCGAGGCCAGTGCGGCAGCCTCGCCCCGTTCGGCGGTCACCTGCGATGTATCGGCGAAGTTGGAGTCGTAGGAAAGGCGTCCGGTGTCGCCGAAACCGAGTTCGCCCAGCTGTGAAAGCAGAGCCTTGCGCTCGGCTTCAAGCTTGTTGCGCACGGTCGGCGGAACACTTTGCGTTGGCATAGTTGTTAATTCTACCGGGGTGACGCTCTACCCGAACCACTTATCGGCAACGCGACCTGTTCGGTTTGCTGGGTGTTTTCTTATACGAGCCAGATGGCCAGCCGGACCCAGTGTATTCCTCTGAGCTGAAAGGCTCAAAAGTTGAGACCAGTTTCCGGCGCAAGAGGTTCCTGATTGGATTACCCTGACACCGGAAACGGTCACCTGAGCGCGGTAAGTGGTCGGCTTTTATGTTCTAGGGCATCTACCGGGGGATTCTGAATGCGCATCAACTTTTCGTGGTTGCCGCGCGCGATCGCTCGAAACCTCGGAAGCAGGTGTAGGTCGTTCACGTCGACGGCAACCTCGGCGATGCTTGTTGCAACCATCGTCCCGACAGCGATCTTCCTCGTGCCGGCACGTGCAGATGCACAAACAGCCTTTGCATCCGGTGACGTGTTTCTGTCAGCTGGAGCGGGAACGGTCGCGCAGTACCGACCGCCGGCGAGCTCGGGTCGAACAGACACACTTGCGAGCGGTTACACCAGCTCTGATGCCGGTGGCATGTGTTTTGATGCTCTCGGCAACTTGTATTTCTCCGCGACTTCGACGACACCGACATTGGCGAAGTTCAGCCCAAACGGCGCTCTGATTTCGGGCAATTGGGGCCCGCACACCGCTCCAGCAGGAGGTCAAGGTACCGGTTGCACGGTGGACGCGTCTGGAAACGTCTACGTCGCAACAATGAACTACATCACCAAGCTGAACTCGTCGGGCACCCAGGTCGGCCAATGGGCGTTGACGGGTGTGGGCGGAAATGGCATTAACTCGATTGGCCTCAAACGCGATCAGTGCACGTTGCTGTACGACGATTTTTCGAATCGCGTTCGTGCGTTGAATGTTTGTACGGGAACGCAACTTGCGGACTTTGCGACAGGCCTTATCGGCACATGTTACGAGATGGTGGTTCGATCCGACGATTCAGTGGTTCTGGCTTGTGATGAGTACATCAATAGCTTGTCGTCATCGGGAAGCGTGGCGAGTTCGTGGCATATCGGAAACTACGCCGCCAGTTTTACCTCCGTAGCTGTCATCGGGGGATCAAATACCGTTTGGATTGGTGATTACATCAATCGGAACATGCGCGTTCTCGACGTGGGAACCGGCGGAACCTCGAATCTCTTCAGTGTCGATGTGCGACCTTGGCTTTCCGCTTCGTACTACGCGTTCAGTTCGGTCGACGGTCCGTTAACTGCAAACGAGACTTTGGGTGGATCCAACGGATGTTCGCCGCACGCATTTTCCGCAATTGGTTGTCGCGGTAAACCAATTCACACTGGAACCGGAAACTTCTGGCACACCTGGAGCGACATTGATGTTCCCGGTCGCGGCGTCCCGATTTCGCAGAAGCGCACCTACAACTCGCAAGCGTCGAGCAGCGATGCTCCGTTCGGTTACGGCTGGTCATTCACATACGGCATATCATTGTCGATCAGTGGCAACGATTATACGATCAAGCAGGAAAATGGCGCACAGGTCAAGTTCACCAAGAGTGGAACCGATTTCATTGCACCTGCTCGCGCGAACGCAACTCTCACCCAGAGCGGAAGTACGTACACGTTCACTCGTAACAAGAACGCGATCTATACGTTTGACTCAGGCGGTTTGCTCACTTCTGCAAAAGACCTGAACAACTACACCACCACAATTACGCGCCCGAACTCGACAACGCTGAAAGTTGTAGATGCAGCGAGCAGCGCGTTGACCTTCACTCTCACGGGCACGCACATCACGAGTCTGTCCGACCCAACCGGGCGAACAATGGCCTTCACCTACGACGGCTCAGGGAACCTCACCCAGGCAACCGATGTCGGCGGTGGTAAGACGACTTTCACATATGACAGCTCGCACCAGATGCTCACCATGCGAGACCCGAAGTACTTCGGTGATACGACAACTGTCCCGTCGCCGGTAACGACAAACCACTACGACGGTTCGGGTCGAGTCGACTGGCAAACTGACGAGCTCGGTCGTCAGATGTCGTTTGACTACACGTCGATTCCGGGTTCGACAAAGGTGACCGACCCGGCCGGAAATGTCACGCTCGACACATACCAGAGCGGTGTTCGAACGTCATATACCAAAGGCTATGGCTCGGCAACTCCGTCGACCTGGAGCTTTGCTTATGACCCGTACACGCTCGGCATAACTTCAGTTGTCGACCCGATTAGTCACACGACATCGATGACATACGACTCCGCGGGCAATCGTCTGTCGACCACCGACGCACTTGGTCACCGGACAACTTCAACTTACAACGCGCTCAATGAACCAACGTCTGTGGTTGACGCACTCGCCAACACGTCGAACATGACATACGACTCAGCCGGCAACATCCTTACGTCGACGAAGGTTCGAAGCGAACCAACTCCAGCGGTAAATGAAACAACGACCTATACCTACGGCGACGGTGCGCATCCAGGAGATGTAACACAGGTCTCGAATCCGCTTGGTCAGCAGACAAACTTTACCTACAACACCAACGGCGATCTTGCCTCGACAACAGACGCCGATGGCTACAAGACGACTTTCAACTACAACTCACCGACATCAATCGGCTGGGTATTGAGTTCTGTCTCCCCCAAAGGCAACGTGAGCGGCGGAACGCCGTCGCAATACACGACCACCTATGACCACGACGCGTTTGGCCGGGTAACGGCAACAAAAGATCCGATGTGGAATGCGACCTGGCCAACAGATCACCGCATCTCGACGACTTATGACGCCAATGGAAATGTCACGTCGTCAACGGATGGCAAAGGCGTGGTCACCAACTACTCCTATGACGCCGCAAACGAGCCGACGACCACGACCCGTCCCGATTCAACAACCCTGGTCAACGCCTACTGGGCCGACGGATCACTGAAGTCCCAAACCGACGGTCGCGCAAAGGTCACCAACTACGCCTATGACGCCCAAGGCCGTCTTTCGTCGGTCACCGACCCGCTGGGTCGAATCACGAGCTACGCCTACGACGGCGCCGGCAATCAGACCAACAAGATCGACCCGGGCGGCAGTTGCACAGGCACGGTCACAGGCTGCACCACCTATTCCTACGACAACGCAAATCGCCAAACCGGAATTGGCTACTCCGACCCTGCAACGCACGCCGTCACCTACGGCTATGACAATGCCAACAAGCGAACGTCGATGCTCGACGGCACCGGAACCACGAGCTATTCCTATGACTCGCTCAGCCGCCTGACTTCGACCACCAACGGCGCGAGCCAAACCACCTCGTATGGCTATGACCGGGCGAGTCGCCAGACAACGCTCACCTATCCGGGAAACAAGACCCTCACGCGGACATATGACTCAGCAGGTCGGATGACGAACATTGCCGACTGGGCAGGTCACAACACGATCTACACATATGATGCCAATGGCAATATGACCAACGGTGCGTTGAAGCTGAATTCGACGACTACGGCGGCCAATCAGATCTCGGCCTACAACGCCGCGGACCAAATCGTTAACAACAAATACGACGCCGGCTACAGCATTGGTGAGTTCGTAGCGAACCGCAACGGTGCCGGCCAGCTAACAGACGCTCCGGTGTGGGGCGACATCTGGCTCAGCCAAGCCGAGAAGACCTATAGCTATGACCAGGTCAATCGTCTTGCGTCGACAAACAGCGCAAACACCGCCTATGACAGCGGCGACAACCCGACAACGTTGCTGAACGGTTCGACTCAGACTTTCGACAACGGGAATCAGCTAGCAACGTCGTCGCGCAACGGCGGAACCACCTACTCCTACGACACAAGAGGCAACCGCACCTCAGATACCCCAACTGCAACGAATGCCCTCCCCAAGGCCTACGGCTATGACCAGGCCAACAGGCTGACTTCGGCAAGTTCGAACACAACTCCGGCAGTGTCTTACCAATCAGCGGTAATGGCCGACTCGCCAACGGGCTACTGGCGCCTCAACGAAGCCCCAGGCTCGCCCGTGCTCGACAGCTCGGGCAACGCCAATTCGGGATCAACGAGCGGTTGGGTCACCGGCGGCCTGGAAGGCGCAGTTAAGGGCGACCCCGGAAATAAGGCAATGTCGTTCTGGAACAACGGGGGAGAGGCGTGGTTCCCATACGTTCCGATCAACTACTCGAGCACCGGCGACAACACCGTTGAATTCAACATCCGCTGGAACGGCGGCAATGGCCAGATCGAAGCGCCCTTCACATGGGGTTCTCAATACGGCCTGCGATTCAACAACGGGAGTTTTGGATTCTCGACCAAGGCCGATGGCTCCGATATCTATGGCATCGACGCAAGCATGCTCAACCAGCGCTGGGCCCATGTCACCGCTGTCTTCAGGAACGGAAGCGTTACTGCATCGAAGCTATACATCAACGGCGTATTGCAGACTCTCACCCAACGAACCGGAACGCCATCGCCGGTTTCGGCTTGGGACTACGCACAACTTGCCGGTGACGGCAATGGCGCTCAGCACTTCAACGGAAGAATTGACGAGCTGAGCGTCTACTCCGGCGCACTCAGCCAATCGAGAATCACCGCGCACTACAACGCAACAAACAGCTTCAGCGCCACCTACGTCTATGACGGCAACGGGCTTCGTCAATCAAAGAACGTGAACGGAACGACGACCAACTTCACGTGGGATACAAGTTCATCGATTCCACGACTACTGAGTGACGGAACAAACAAGTACCTCTACGGCCCTGACGGTCAGCCATTTGCGCAACTCGACTCAAGTGACAACATCACCTGGCTGGCTCATGACACACAGGGCAACACGCGAATGCTCCTCCGTGGTGATGACGGCGCCTCGATTGCAAGTTGGGACTACGACGCCTACGGCAACGCAACGATTGCATCGGGCTTTGCAGACACGTCATTGAAGTTCCAGGGCCAATACCAGGACACCGAAACCGGACTGCTGTATCTGCGGGCGAGATATCAAGACCCGCAGACGAACCAGTTCCTGACAGTCGACCCGTTGTCGGCCATGACGCAATCCCGTTATGGGTATGCGGCCAATGACGGTGTGAACTACGGCGATCCGAGTGGGTTGATGCCGGATTGGTTCAATCGAGGAGCGGCGGCGCTGCACGAAACGTTCGTTGGCAACTTCGAACGGGGAGCGGTTGTGACTCACGACACCGTGCTCGGCGGAGACTACGGCGCAAGTGGTACCTGGTCGGCTTGTGTCGTGGGAGCCGGTGTAGTGCCGCCTCCAGTTCCATTGGGCGTGTCAGTTTCACCGTGTTGGAACTGGCAAGGTGGCCTTGTTAAGCCTTTGAACGGAACCGGTAGAGCCAGTTTGACGGGGGGAATTTTGACAGGAACTCCATCCGCGGGAATCGGCGGGTCGTTGGGTTACCAAAGCGGTTGCGTGAAGGACCTAGAAGGCTGGAACGGCGTTGGCGGCGGGGGTATCGGTCCATTGGGCGCCGAATATTCCCACAGTCTCAACTCTTCGAGTCAAGGCGGGACTGTTTCTGTTGCGCGGAACCTGTTGCCGATTCCCGAAATCCATACGGGCTTCACGTACACGCATGTCTTTTGATCCTCCTTCAGACGCGCCTGAATCGAAAATGACTTCCCGTCGCCTTGCGCGCCTGTACTTCGTCTGTCTGTATGGCTACCAGGTCGGAGCTCTGAGTTTCATTTCCGGCTTTGCATTGTTGATCCATTCGGCTGGTTCGGTTTTTGGCGGGGTCCTGCTGCTTTTGGGCATAGCGATGTACGCCGCGCCCTTCATATGTTCTTCTCTGGTCGCGGCATCACCAGCGAACTATGTCCAGTATTTGCCTGAAAGTGAGGACGTAGGTTGGCCACCGCATTGGAGCGCGGCGGCTATCAAATTCACCAGCCCTTCAGTGATTCCGAACGCTGCCGCTGCATTGGGCCGTGATCCAAGGTCGGCAAGAAGGGCATTGCTGTGGATCCGTGTGGCTGATGGCGTCGCCGTGCTGGTGTGCGTCGTTTCTTTATCGTTTAAGTAGCTCCACTCCTGATCGGAAGAGCCAATTAGGAACGCGGTTCCGAAGAACCTGCCACAGCAACTTGCCCTTGGTGCAGCTCGGGATGGACAGGGCAGCGTCATAATGAGAAATCTTGGAGATGCCCCAAGGTTGGTGGCCAACTACGGAGACGGTGAGTGGGTCAAGATGCAGTACGTGTTGCGGGGAACGGACAGCAACGTGACTGTGCACTACTTCCGTAATTTGGCAGCCAAGATGGATGTGGAGTTCAAGTTTCCATGAAGATTCGCTGTATTGCCAACACGGGAGATGTTTTGCCGACGATGTGTCGCGACCCGCTACGCGGCATTGACATTGACACACAGTTTCCGGTGACTACCGGCAGTTCGTACCCCGTCTATGCAGTCACTTTGTTTCTGGGTACGGTTTGGTACTACGTCTTGGATGATGACCGGAATCCGTGGCCGACCTGGATGCCGGCCCCACTCTTCGAGGTCGAGGATGGTTCTTTACCGCCGACATGGAGTATTGGGTACTTCCGGTTCAGCCGGGAGGAGCAGTATCCGATTTTGTCATTCCCTGAGTGGGCGGCAGACCATCATTTCTACGAGCGACTCGTCGATCGCGAAGACGAGGCAATTCAGGTGTTTGAGAATCGTCGGCGAGAAGTTGAGGATAGCTGAAAGTGCATATTCAATGACGCGAAATGCGACCGTCGATGAATTGCTTGTTCATTTGCTCGATGACTGGGTGGATCTGATCGAGGTCGTGCTGGTTGTCAAGGCAACCGAGCCATTGCCTTCGGAAGAATCGATGGCTTCGAGAGTCACCGAGACGGTCACGACGATGCTGGAGAACGACCTCGCCGTTATTGGATCTGTTACTGAGACAAACGGCTTCGTGGGATGGGGCTTATCCGTGGACGAATCCATACGGCGCATGCATGATGACTGGCGTGCGCTCGACAGAGACTTGATGATGGGCGACGTTTGTTGGTTCGCCGCGACAGAGAAAGGCAATCATTTGG
>JBBSGY010000057.1:0-9238 GCA_038253645.1 Acidimicrobiales bacterium | reverse complement strand
TCGTCGTCCTCGTCGTCCTCCTCTTCGTCGTCATCGTCATCCTCGTCCAGCGGTGCGGTGTCGTCGTCCTCATCGCTGTCGTCGTCCGCATCCGCGTCGTCGTTGAGCAACGTCTCGATGCAAGTAGCCTTGTCACTGCTCTTGACGTCGCTCTCGGAGTAGTCGCGCTCGATGAGTTCCGTCCGGAGCTGCTTGATCGTCCAGTCGGTGTACTCGTTCTCGGGTACGACCTCGACCGCTTCCGGAACCGAGACTGAGGCAGTCCCGGATCCGTAGACGGCCTCTATGAGATCAGCGAGCGCCTGGACGAGCTTGGCATTGTTTGAGCTTGTCATTTCGGTGCCTTTCGGTTGAGTGTGCATTCGGCTTGTCGTGCTGTACTGCTCAACGCCCGACCATTCTCTTGGCCGGTCGCTTCATCGGCCTGGCGGGCGTGGATAACCGAGTTCGAACCAAGACGGGCGCTCCATCGGGCGCTTCATCGGGCGCTTCATCGGGCGCTTCATCGGTGCTGCCACCTTGCGCCTGGGCTTGTCGGACACATCGCTCTCCTGCTCCCGCTGCGGCTTGTGCTTCTTCTTCTTCCCTCCCTTCGGCTTGTCCGTTGCCACGAACTCGTCCATGCCGGACGGTTCGTACTCGGCTTCGTCCTCGTCATCGTCGTCGTCCTCGTTGCCGGGAATGTTCGACTCAAGGATCTTGACGAGATCGAGCGCCTCGTACTTGTGCATCGGGAACTTCGTCGGCCCCTCCGTGTCCACGTCGTACGTTGTGTCCAGCCCGGAACCTTCCCGCGTGATGTCGTAATCACGGTCCATGACTGTGTGGTTCTTGTCGAAGCGCTTCTTGAGCACAACGGCCACAGTCGCCGGAATCACGAGTGGGATCGTCCTGCTCTCACTCGTGTCCACGGCACTTGTCAGGTAGCGCTTGCTGGCACGCAAGCCATCGGCGCAACCGACGCACTCGTCCACGACGCACGGGAAATACTTGAGCGCCTCGGAGTAGTGCTCATAGAACTCGACCCACTTGGTCGGTTCCGTATTGAACCGTACGGTGATGCCTTCGACCGGGACACGTTTCATGAAGTCTCCCCCGCCGCCACGCTTGAGCGACTTCGTGAGAGCCTTCATCGTGCCGATCTCACCACCTTTGAATTTCCCTTTCGCCATGCTTTTTCCATCCTCTCGTTGGGCGTGCTTCGACCAAGGTCATAATATCACGCCGCGTGTTAGATCACTGTCAGTGTGATTGCTGTTTGGTCGGCGCAAGTATCGAACCATGACTTGTGCCGGTGCTAATTTTCTGGGTGTTTTACGCCGCTTCTACGGCGAGCTGCTCGTCCCTCCCGATGGAGGAGGTGGCATTGAACCATCCGACTGGACCCCGATGTGACCGACCAACTGAATGACCGTCCACAGCGCCAGGACCGACATTATTCCCACGACTAAACCACGTCGCTTCGATATGGTACGGATTCCCTTTGGACGCTTCCGAAGGATGATCAGAATGACGACCAGGATAATGACGAGCGGTAGAACGAACGCGCCGGGTCCCATGTCAGTTCACCCAGCAACCATGACCGGAATTGCCCACATGGCCGTTTGCAAAACCGTAGGGATGCACACACAGGTTGAATGTCTGACCGAACGGACCCCATCCCCAGTGGAACTTGCCGATGGCGTTGTAACGAACCCAGGGATAATGACCGTAGGTCTGCCCGTGATCGATCCAATGGTCAGCAAGTGTGTCGTAGTAGTAACCGACTGCCCAACTGACCACACCACCAACTGCGTGTCCCCACGCCTGGCTGTTATAACTGTTTGCCCCTACTCGCGTCGTGCCCCGCCAGTGCAGACAGCCCCGAAACCAGGTGTCGTAGTTCCAGCTGTACCCGTCATGCATCGTGTAGCAGTGCGCGTAGTACCTACTGCTCGTCGTGCCTGCCGCCGGGGCCATTCCAGCAGCAGCGACCAATGTCGCCGTGGACGACGTAACCCGAGCAGCCGCTACCGTGCTGGCTTTCGGGACCGCCTCACCGGGCACGATGACTTCGTGATTGCGATACATCTGGATCGTCGGTAGATCGACCCCATGCGCGTTCAATCCCCGAATGATCTCGCTTGAGGTCGCGGTCGAGTAACCATAGGCCGCTTCGAGGAACTGAACCTCCGAAACTTGTCGAACGGTCAGCGGTGCGACCGAAGCACTTGCCGCAGGCATAGCCGCGACCAACGTACTTGACATGGCCAGGACAGCAAGCATGATGGCATGCAGACTCCTAGCCGGTACTTTTTGATTCATTGCCCTTCCCTCCGGTTGATTCGTTGCCCTAGATGTACTGCAACTGCTTCTTGTCCTCCTTTCGCGGTCGTCCTGGGTGCCGCAGTGCAGCAACATCGCGGATGTGCTGCAAGTCGCGTTCCCGGTAGAGCCCGACGACCAGTTTTCCGTAGCGCTTGGTCTTGTACGGTCTGATGTCGCCGCATTTCTCCATCCGCTTGATGACGCTCAGTGACTTGCCCACTCGCTCAGCGACCATCGCACGGGTGCAGTAACCCTGTGGTATAACGATTCCGTTTTGCATGTTTCTCACCTTCTCTCCGTTGCCGATCCGAATATTACTAGGGTCGGATCAGTTCAGATTTCTCTTGTGAGCATCGTGCGCCCAGATCTCGTTCTGCCGGGTCAAACCGATGCGTCGAGAACACACAGGGCAGACTCCCTTGCCGTTCTGGATCTGCCCTTGCCTCGGCTGCATCTTGCTACCGAGGCAACGATCATTCTTCGCAGGTTTGACTCCCCCGCGAAGCGCTTGGATCGTCTCATCGACTCCGGTAGCACCAGCAGTTCGGGCGGTGGTCTCATCCATAAGGGCGACGAGCCCCTCACGATTGAGAGGTGCCTCATCCACCAGTTCCGCTGACTTGCTCAGCACAGTGAGCACTGCGCCACTGATGCAGTCGGGCTGATGAGCCAACCAAGAGTGATCGGCATGTATGACAGCGCCGTCCTCAACCAAGATGTTGCGCTTGGGTTCGACCGTGCCCTCGTACCAATCCGCGATCGGCTCCTCCCCATCCGCCACATACTCATGCCAATTACATTCATCACACCTGAGCACAATTCCGCTGACTCTGACCTTGCCACTTTCGTTGAGTCGGCCGAAGATGTTACTGTTGTCCTCACTCATCGTGCTTCCTGCTCTCTTTTCGTTGCCCGAACTTGTCACTTACACGCTTGCTGCACTGCCCAACCGATCACCTCCCTTCACTGGGGTCACTATGCGTCTGCCATCCTGGGAACGGCTCGCCCAGCATGTGCTCACATAGCACGCCGTACATCAATCCGAGATAGACGCGCAGCACAGCTTTCGTCTCGCTGCTGTTGGCCATACCCCGCATCGCCGGTGATGTCGTGAGTGCCCGCTCGACCAGCTCGTCCCAACTACCGGAGCAGACAAGCTCGACACAGGTCGGGCAGGCAGACCAGTTGCCCTCACTCACCGAGTGCTGTTCCGGTGTAATCATCACAGTAAAGCTGCTCGCCGGGACCGTGTGCGTCGAGACATCCAGATTGCAGAAGTCGCAACGATAGTTCGGCTTGATCTCGTGCTTTCCCACCGGGACTGCCGGATGGTCGAACTGTTTCAAGTCCTGGGTCGAGTGCTCCCAGCGCTCGTTATTGCCATCCCCGTCCGTCCAGCGGTCCAGCACACGCCCGCAGACTGCGCAGACCTTGGTTGCCTTCATGCCAAGCATCGATGCTTGGCAGCCAGTTTGCGAAGTCGGGTCCGAGCCTGCGGCCCAGTGGACACCGATGTCCACGAACAGAGACGACACTGCGCCTGCCAGCGGTTGGGGTCATACGTCGAGCGCACGTACCCAGGACCGATCTTGGCCGGATCGTAACCCTGTTCCGCTTCGGCGACGAGAGCTTCCATATCGTCCTCACTCATCGTTTGGTCACCTTCACATACTCCGTCCCATCCTTCTCGGTGCTCACTTGCGCGAGCGTTCGCGGAGAGATACTGCCTCCCTTGAGCGCGGCGTCCAGCTTCGGCCTGTCCAGGACACTTCGGCTGATCTTGCGCCACATTTCCGCGCCCACCTTCTTGCGGAGCTTCAACTCATCGATGACGAGCGACTTGGGACTCACTCGTACCACGCTGAATCTCGATCCCGTTTTCGGGTCAGTGAACTTGAACGAGTCGTCATTGTCGCGTGCCATCAACACAAGTAGTTCTCGCTGTGCATCGCTCGCCTCCTCTCCGAGTTGCCGTGCCTGCCAGCGCAGGTTCTCGATGTGCGCCGCAAGCTCCTGCTTGAGCTTTCCGGCCGTCGTGCGTTCCTCCATCGTCTGCAGCGCCGGGGGAGCTTCATCGTCCGGCTCTACAGGGTGTGTCGGGATGCTGCGCGGTTTGCGCCGCGCGGTTTTCTTGATGATGCGTGTCATCGCTTGCTCGCCTTCCTGATAAGTGCCTTCACGATTTCGCGTGTCGGCAGGATCATTTCTTCGGGTGCCTTGATCGGATACGCAGACTCGAACAAGTGCCCGTTCTGGTATCCGATGCCGAGGCCGAACATCACGGTGTGAATGTTCTCGGCCTTGTATGTTGCGAGCACTTGCGCCACTTCGGGAGCAGGCTCCTGGAACTCGCCGTCCGTGAGCACGATCAGCAACTTCGACTTGTGCCGGGTGCGGTAGAAGATCGGCAGCACTTCCTCTAGTGCCTGGATGACCCTCGTGCCCGAGTTGGCGTTCCACACTGGCACGATTGCACGGTCGGCATTCTTCTCACGCCGGAACAGCAACTCTGGCTCGCGCCCGAATCCGTAGCCAGTGACGTTGGCACGGATCGACTGCAGTGCAGAGCGAATAATCCAGAACGCGGTAGAAGCTTTCTGCACAAGTCCTGGTTCGTCCAGCATCGACTGCGACAGATCGAGCAGTACAGCTACTTCCAGCCCGACTGCCTCCGAACGGTCATCCCGCCAGGAGTCGAAGGCCGAGTCCAAGTCTCTCTCCCGCAGGAAGCGCGACGGATTGAGCTTGCCCGAAGGCATCCGACGGTCCCAGCCCGGATCGAGTTCCGCCTCGATCTTCTGATACTCCAATGCTGTCTGTCGCACTACCCTGCGATCGTTGTCACTGGGATGCAACGCGTGTATAGGTGCCATTTCCTTTCTCCCCGGCATGAATCCGCTGCCGCGCAGCATGGACCTGTGCAACGAGATCTCCGATTGGACTTCCTCGTCAGCAACGATGTCCTCACGGACTTCCTCGAACGCTTCCAGCACTTGCTCGGAGAAACTGGGTTCCTCACTTCCCTCCCCGCTACCTCCCTGCTTGCCCGTGCCAGTTTTGCTGTCCGACTTGCTGCCCGACTTGCTCTCGGACTTGCTCTCGGATTCCTGGTCGCTCCCATCGGTACTAGAATCCTCTGAGCCGCTCTCCTCGGCCTCGGAATCGCCAGCCTCGCTGTCTGCGCTGCTGCCACTTTCCGTGCTGTCAGAATCGCTCTCAGCGGCGTCATCAGCATCATCGTCGGCATCGTCGGCATCGGAATCGGCCTGTTCTGCCTGCTCGACCTTTTCCTGCTCACGAGCCTCTTTCGCTTCCTCCTTCTCCTGGGCGGTGCGTTCCTTCTCGGCCGCCTTCTGCTCGGTCAGGTTCCGATCCGCTGTCCGTGTCCGGTGAGCGCGTGAGACAGACTCATGGTTGCTGTTTTCGGCCGCATCCCTTTCGATGTTGTTCGGCCCAACAGGGTTCTGATAGGCCGATTCCAGCAAGTCCGCATACTGCCTGATGAGCCGCAGTGCTATCGGCCAGTGCTTCGACGGCATGACTAGATCGCTGTACTGGCGAGCGATGTCCACCATTTTCTTCATCGTGGCATCGTCGTACTTGCGGTTCGGCAAAGCCACGTATGCAGCGCGGATCGTGTTCACGAGTTCCGGTGGAAGCTCCCGGATCCTCGGGGCAAGCATCGCCCAGAGGAAGTCCGGATCCACGTTGTGTGAAACGAGAACGGTGAAACTGTGATTGAGGAACTTGCGGAGCGCTGCGTACTCACCGCAGATCAGCCGCTCGATCCGCCCGTCCTCTAGCAAGTTCCATGCCGTTCGCGTATACACGCCGCCGAGGTCGTTCTGCATCTGCATTGTCGCCGTCGTGAACATGACGTGCGCCAGCTCGTGATAGTTGAGGCCGAGCGCATGAATGAACGCCTCTTCACCAGCAACCGACTTGAACGCAGTGTGCGCGAAGTCGATGAAGATGTTTCCCATCTGATCGCTGTAGGCAGGCGCATCGATGCTTATGCCAGCCGCCATGTCACGGACAAGCACTACATCCCTTTCACTGAGCGTCCGATCGACTCGGCCAAGTAGCTGGCACAAGTTGCCGATCTGCCTGCGCTGATTGACGGTGGGCGGGCAGCCCTTGTAGTAGCCGGTCAGGTCAAGCATTGATGTCATCCCCGATCGTCACGTCGTTGTTCCCACTGTCCGTATCCTGCTCGTCCACATCGTCTGCGTAGGGGTACTCCCAATCCTCATAGGCCCAATCGAGCGGGTAGTTCCCGCCGTTCTTGCGGCTGTAGATGTTCTCGCCGTACGGGGTGAGCCGCTTGACGGCCTTGCCCAAGTCCGCTGCAAGCTCACGCTCATGGGCATTCAGGATCGTCTGCAGCGTGTGCCGCTCGTCCGCCGAGAAGTGATTGGCGAACAATAATGTTGCGATGTTCAGCCCCAGGTGCCGGTAGTTGTCCACGAACTCGATGAGCATGTTCGTGCCGACCGGGGTGGTGAAGTCGCCCGAGGCCAACTTGCTTCGCAACTGCTGGGCCAGCCTGGCAAGTGCCGGGATGCCGACCAACTTCTCTTCGAGCACTGGGTCGTACTCCCAGGTGAGCTGGATTGAGAAGCGATTACGCAGCGCCTTGTTCAGCGAACGTGTTCCCTCGTAGTCAGGGTTCATGTCAGCAAACACGATGAGATCATCGTGCGCCTTGATGACTTCGCCCTTGTGGTCGAGCAGCTGGATCTCCCGACGCTTATCCAGCAACGAGAACAACACGGTCCCGACACGCTCCGGGATGAAGTTGATTTCGTTGATGAGCAGCACGCCGCCGTTGCGGACAACATCAGTGACAGGTCCGTCCTGCCAGATGATGTGCCCGGAGTTGTCCTCGTCCGGAATGTACTTGCCGAACAACTGCGACGGTTCCAACCCGATCGATGACGAGATCGAGTAGAAACGGAACTCGCGTGCTGCTGCCCAGCCGACGACGGCACTTGTCTTGCCCGTCGCCGTGTGACCTTCCAGAAGCACGTTGTGATGCTTCATCAATGCGTAGTCGAACAGGATGAAGTCGTTCACGGCCTCATCGGCGTCGATGACACGCTTGATGTACGAGTCGGCCCAACTGGAATCCGGCACTGTCGCTACGTTGCTCTTCTGACGTAGCGGTAAACGATGTTCGGCCTTCGGCGAAGCCTTGGGAATGAGCTTCGACGAGGTTGTGGAGGCTGCCATAGCAGTGTTCCTTCCGGTTGTGGTGCGGGATAGCGGCTTGGTCATGCGACTCGCGAAAGTGTGATCCGCGAGCTGAAAACTTTCAGCTCCTCACTTTCTGTGTTGAACGGGTAAACAAGGTAGCTGTCACGATCTGTGCCCAGCTCGACTAAGTAGCCGTACAGCTCGGCTACGCGATTGAAACGATCTGTCGTCGTGTAGGTGAAATTGCCGCCCGTGCTGAGAGTGACTGCCGTGCGCTGCATCACGGCAATCTCTTTCGCGTAGAACTTCACGTACAGCTTGGGATCATTCGAGTTTCGCATCGTGATCTGGGTGTGCGGCCCAGCCTTGACACAAGTCCGCTGGTTGAGCAGCATGAACTTGACGATGCCGTCGTAGTCGTAAGTCGGCGGCAGCTTGTTCTGGGGTTTGAGTGACAGCATGGTCGAAACACTCATCTATAGCCTTCCTTTCTTATGCCGGACATCTGCGGGCACGGTTCGAGGTCCGGGCCGATTGGCCAGGACAAGTGTCTTGACATCGAGTGCCTTGCGATGCGCTCCGAACGTGCCTCCGAAGCTCCTGCCCTTGAGTGCGGCACGCTCTGCCGGATCGGCGATCTGGACGCGGTACATGTCGTCCTTCACGGCCGACACGATCCGGACACGCTTCCCGGCCAGACCATTGGTCACGTTCAGCAGGAAACAGATCGTGTCGCCTTTTCGCAGGTTCACGATGTCGCTGGCACTGAGTGACTTGGCCTGCTCCTGCGCGGTAGCCGCCGCTACAGAGCTAGAACGATCGTCCAGCGCTTTGCGGATCGTTCCCAAGTAGTTATCCACTTTGCCGGACAGGATGAGCTTGCAGGTGTCCTGAGCCTCATCCTTTCCCTCGGTGAGCTTGGCTGCCAGCTTGGCCGACTCCGATTCGACTGCATCGGACTTGCGCCGACTGACTACCTTGGGTACGCGCTTCGATGGCTTTGCAGGTTTCTTGAGTACGCTCATGCCTTACGCTCCAATGTTGAGTAGTCCAGCAACGATTCCCGGAATCGGACTCGCTCGATACGCTCCCACTTGGTACCGACAACAACGTTCGGGGTGACATCAGCCCACTTCATCCGGTATCTGTTGATGCTCGCTCCCCTCACGTAGCCGACGAGTTCGACTTCGAGTCCGGCCAGGTACTTCGGCGAGATGTTCTTACCGATGCAGATGCGATCCCCAGGCCGCAAAAACTTGCGGGTCGGCGAGGCCTCGGACGACTGTGTGAGGTTCACTCCGAGCACTGTTGCTGTTCGCTCTTTCAGAGACTTGCCGAGGGCGATCAAGATGTCATCGAAGTATCCAGCCTCAACTGCTTCTACCATGTCCGGCAGGTACTCCGTCCACTCCCGTTTGTACTTGCGGTCGAGTTGAGCTTGCGTCGGTACGTGCTTCTTGACTGCCGGGATTCGGGTTGCCATTTCCAAGTTCCTTTCGTTGGTTCTCGAAGGTTGGGGTGCTTGTCGTGCTACTTGCTAGTGGTGTCGTTTTCCAGGAACAGTGCGTAGGCATGGTCAAGTGACCTCCAACGACGATCGAGCATGTCCCGGTGGACGAACACTTCGATGTCAACGAATCCGTCCGGGGACTCGTGCAGGATCTGCCCGGCGTACTTGCTTGCCGGACCATCGAGGTGCAGGCCGTACCAACCGAAGTCATCGACATCACCGATC
>JBBSGY010000056.1:0-9273 GCA_038253645.1 Acidimicrobiales bacterium | reverse complement strand
TGCGCCTTACGAGGCATCGAAGTCTTGTACCGACCTGCTCTCAACTTCTTACGCACGCACTTACAACCTGCCGGTCGCGATTGCGCGCTGCGGAAATATCTACGGCGGCGGCGATCTCAACTGGTCACGCATCGTTCCCGGAACGCTGCGCTCGCTAATGCGTAACGAGCAACCGATTCTTCGTAGCGACGGTTCATTCCTGCGTGATTATCTCTACGTCGAAGATGTTGTCGACGCCTACATGACGATGGGCGGGCAGATCGAACAGATCACTCCCGGTGCCGCGTTCAACTTCAGTGACGAAACGCCGCTGACCGTTATGGAGATCTACCGCGCCATTTGTGCTGCGCACGGCACTCCGGATGTCGAGCCGAAGATCCTCAACGCGGCGCAAGGCGAAATCAAAAATCAATACCTGTCTTCCGCGAAGGCCAAGAAGCAACTTGGTTGGTCGGTCAAGTACGGGCTCGAGCAAGGCTTGCGCGAAACCGCAAAGTGGTACCAGGAACATCTGGTTTAGGGAATCGTTTATATGTCGTTAGTTTCAATTGTCTGTCCCGTCTACAACGAAGAAGAGAGCTTGTCGGAGTTCTATGACCGCACAACCGCGGTTATGTCCGGTCTCGATGTCGACTACGAGCTCATCTTCATCGACAACGCAAGCACCGACACGACTGCGTCAATGGTGCGCAAGCTCGCCGATGACGACAAGCATGTTTCGTTCATCCAGTTCTCGCGCAATTTCGGTCACCAAATGTCGATTACGGCAGGCATCGATCACGCCCGTGGCGATGCCGTTGTCATCATCGATACTGATCTGCAAGATCCCCCTGAAGTAATTGCGGAGATGATCGATCGGTGGCGCGAGGGCTTCGAGGTCGTCTACGGCCAACGCACTGCCAGGCCCGGTGAGAGCGCTTTCAAACGCGCAACCGCTCGCTCGTTCTATCGAATTATCAACTGGATGAGTGATGTTGCGTTGCCGCTCGATGTCGGCGAGTTCCGCCTCATGGACCGCAAGGTTGTCGAGGTATTGCGGACGATTCGAGAAGAGAACCGTTACATGCGCGGCCTCGTGTCGTGGGTTGGTTTCAACCAGTACGCGCTGCAATACGAGCGTGACGTGCGATTTGCAGGCGAGACGAAGTATCCGATCAAGACGCTCTTTCGCTTCGCGTTCGACGGTATAACGAGCTTTTCCGAAAAACCTCTGCGCGTCTCGTCGTTGCTCGGCATGTTCACCACCGGCATCGCGTTGCTTGCGGCAATTGCAGTGGTCATCGGCAAGATCATCAACCCATCTGCAGACCCGGGCTACGCGTCACTGATGGTTGTAATTCTGTTCTTCGGCGGCGTGCAGTTGTTGACGATCGGAATCTTGGGCCAATACCTGGGCCGCACGTACCGCGAGACAAAAAACCGCCCGCTCTACGTAGTAGCCGACAAAGTAAACGTCGGCTGATTCGCGTCAAGAACTGTCGTGTGCGCTCAGGTCCCCATAGCGGACCACGCTGCACGCGACAGACGGTTAGTTTGAGCGGCGCGCTGCTCTCAATTCTTGACTGTTGCGAAGATCGAGCCCCAAAAAGGCGCTTCTATGGCGCATTGCCGTGTTGGGGTTACTGAATCGTCGAATGGCTTTGCCTTGTCGAAGGTAGCGCTCTTTACGTCTGTTCCGTCGTTGCCGACTTTGTAGATCGAATATTGAGCGTCCGGCGGAAGTCCGCAGTCGGTAGCGTGGTTCATCGCAACGCTTGTCTCGGGCCGGCCGAAACGCCTTTTGAGCTCTGCATCAGACAGGTAGTTGCAATGGTTCATCGTGACGAAGTTGGTAACTCCCGCTGCACGAAGTTTTGCATCGGACGAAAGCACGCCTTGGCCCTGGTCAATCAGAACGGTACGCATCGCCTCATAGTTGGTGGGGAAAGCGAGGCCGGGGTTCATGTCGGCTATCCGCGCGTCAGTTACAACTTTGAATGTTCGTTGGGGGATGCATGTATCGAGAAGCGTGATCCCGCCGTCCGACAAAACGTTTGCTATCCGTTGGTACGTTGCCTGTTCCTGCGGAGCGACACGAAGCGTCATCGAACCGGTATCTCGATAAAACGAGTACGCAGTGGGAAAAGTAACGACGAGACATGCGACAAACGCGATACGCGCGGCGGTGGTGACTGCATTGCGTCCAGGTGCGGCGCGCAAGACGATTGGCACCGCGAGCGCAGTCAACATGAAGATGCCGTAGGGAAGAAAGCGATAAGGCTCCTGATTGAAACCCCACGCAGCGTTGAACATCATCATGAAAGATGTGATGCCTGTGGCGATGAGCGCTGTTGTCCAAGCGCGATCACGTCTGTCTTCGCGTTGATGGCGGAATGCGAAGACCAATGCCCCGCCGAAGACAGCGAGCACCGGAATCATTTGCAGAACGACGGGCCAAAAAGGTAGCGACCGGGCGTCGTGTCGCGCGATGTCCTGGCGAAAGTAGAAATAGCTGTTCGGGTCGAGAGACTGAACGCCGATTCGCGCGAATACGGGCAACGCCACCACAATGCACGTCGCGAAGTACACGATGACAAAGGCGCCCGTTTGACGCCGCCAGGTGCGAACAATCAGCAAGGGCGCGACGATCGCAGCGAGCACGAGACCCAAGAGGCCAAGTGCCGTACCGATCAGGTTGAGCGTGCCGGCAAGTAGCACAGCTGCGATTGCGAGAATTGTGAGAGTCGTTGCTCTGCGGCTTTGAGGTGTGAACAGTTGCCAAACAAGCAGCGATACAGCAGCGATGGTGATGGTGTAGAGACCTGCATAGGTATGGACGTTGAGTTCAAGGCCCGCACTTGCACCTGCGGCGACCATCAATCGCAACGCTCGGCGTCTGCCGTCAAAGCGCCTGTCAATACTGAGTGCTCTGGTCATCAACAAGATCGACAGCAGACAAAAGGCCAAGCCAGGCGTTTCCGCGCCGGGGTTGAACAAGATGGCGAACGGCGGCCACAGCATCGACTGCTGGCCGAAGAGTGTTTTCCAAGTGTGCGCGGTAAACCACTGCAAGGTGCCGGTGAATATCGGCGCCGCTCCAAGACACCATCCCCAAACCGACCGTGTTGCCCACCGGCACCACGCCCCTGCGACGGCCATGAGTCCGACGGTGGCAACCATTCCAATGATGTTCCATGCCGCGAACACGTTTGCATCGGTTAGGCGGGCAAAGACGCCCAGCACCCAGTAATAACCCGATGGGTAAATTGCAGCTCCATGAGCCGTAAACGGTTCGACGTACGCACCCAAGCCGTGCTGAACGTTTGCCGCGATCGACATGTAGGTCAGTTGGTCACCGAGGTAGTAATTCTTGATGACGTTTTGAGTGGACTCCCCATGGTGAATCGCCGAAAAGATCGGATGCCATAAGAGCCACAGCCCTGCTGCGTATGAGCAGATAGCGACCGCGACAGCGATCATTCTTCGTGCCGGCACGCGAGGGACCATCACCACTAGTTGAGATAAAAGGTGCCGCACTTCTGTGACGGCGACACGCCGGGTTTGAAAGCCATTTGCGGAAGTGCGTCGTCCTTCAACGGCGCGTAGTGAATAGCCGCAGAGTTGCTGTCGGGCTTCACGTTGTAAAGGCTGTAACTCATGTCGAGGGGAAGGCTGCAATAAGCAGGATCGGCAGCTTTTACGACAATTGGATCACCAAACCGTGCCCTGAGGGCAATTTCGTTTGGGCCACTGCAATAGTTCATCGTCAGAAAGCTCGTGACATTTGCAGAATGCAACGCTGCATCGTCGACAAGCACGCCAGCCTTTTGACTTATGAGAACCGTATCTACCTGTTTGTCGAGCAGCGGTTTTCCGAGACCAATGTTCAAGTCTGTCGTTCGGGCGCTCGTGAACACCTTGAAAAGTTTCTTGGAAATGCAAGAGTCAATGAGTACCGACCCTTTGCGCGGCAGGTGTGTCGCGATATCGCGGTAGGTCTTCTGTTCGCCGCTGGACACTCCAAGGGTCAACGTATTGGTGTCTTTATAGAACGCGCCAGACGTTGGAATTGTAAGCAGCGCGGTTACAACGACAAGAACGCGCGCTGCGGCGTCGGTTTTTCCAGTGAATTTCGTGAACAGCCACGGCCCTGCGACCGCGATCAACAAAACCATTTGGTATGGAAAGAAGCGATACGGCTCCTGATTGAAACCCCAGTGCGAGCTGAACAGCAGCAACGTCGACATCACGAGCATCGAGCCGATTGTGATCATCCAATATTTCGTCTCACTGCGTCGTTTCCAAAGGAAAACCAGGGTCAGCCCGGTGAGGATGAACACAGGCAGTTCCCGGACAAGCACAGGCCGCAAAGGCAGTGCAACGTCGAGGCCGTCATAAAGGTGCTGACGTTGATAGAAAAAGCTGCTTTTGTCGCGTGCCTGGTTCGCGATGCGCAACAGCAAAGGCAAGCCGCAGAAGATGGCGAGTCCGTATAAAGCAATGATCGCTTTGAACGTGCGGGCGCGCCAGCGCGTCACTACGACCAATGGCAACAAAATTCCAACGAGTATCGCAGCGAAACGTGCCAGGGGAGTACCGATTATTCCGCTTGCGGCAATTGAAAATCCGCCGGCGCTGGAAATCGCAGCCCACAACGCATTTTTGAGCGTGCCATCGGAAACGACTTGCGACAAAAGCAGCATTGCCGACATTACGGCAATGCATAGCAACGGAACGTAGGAGTGAATGTTGAGGCATCCGCCGGCCAGCGCTCCGGCGATAGCGGCGCGTTTGACTGATATGGCACCCGTTCTTGCGAACGCCGACATCAAGAGCCAGATCGCGAACGCAGTGATTGTGAGCGTGCACAACTCCGCGCCGGGGTTGTTGAGAATCGCGAAGGGCGGCCACATGATTGCTTGAAAGCCGCCATATTTGTGTCGCCACGTGCCGGTGAAGTACCACTCGAAAGTTCCGATTACCAGCGGCACAGGGCCGAACAGCCATCCCCAGCGATTGCCACTCGTGCGCGCCGCCCAGAAACCGACGACGCACATCAGGCCGATCGTCATCGTGAAGCCCACGACGTTCCATGCGGTGAATGCGTTGACGTCGAACAGTTTTTCGAACAAGCCGAGAAACCAGTAGTAGCCACTCGGATATATCGATGAACCGGTCATTGTGAACGGCTCGACGTATGCAGGATGGCCCGCGGCAACATTCGACGAGATACTCAGGTAAGAAAGTTGATCGGCGAGGTACCAGTTCTTGATTACAGTTCCGACGCCCTGACCATGAATCGCGGCGCGCACAACGGGAGTCCAAAGAAACAGCGACGAGAACAAGTACAAGAGCACGGCTGGAATCGCGACGACGACAGCCCCGCGCGCCGAGCGCCGGCAAGTGTGACCAGTGAGCCGGGAAGTGTGACCAGTGAAACGGGACATCCCGGCGGAAGGTAACAGTCTCAGTGCGTGACGACGGGCAGCCCTGCGGCTTCCCACGCGATCATTCCCCCGGCAAGGTTGCGGGCGTCGAAACCCGCCTCGAGCAGTGCCTCGGCTGCGAATTGCGAACGTCCTCCGGCGTGGCACAGAACAACCACCGGTTTGCCGGCAGGAACCGCCTCGGCTCGAAGCTCGCCGAGCGGCAGGTGAAGCGCTCCTTCGACGTGGCCTATGGCCCACTCGTGAGGTTCCCGCACGTCGAGAAGGGTCACGTCGCCCGCTTGATGGTGTGTCAGGGCCTCCGTTGCCGAGACTTGCTTGACCTCATTGACCGGATCCACGGCGCTCACTTTCGCTTATCGCAGAATTTCGGGCGGAAATGGTCGACATACAACCACTTTCACCCGATGCTTCTGCGTCATTGGGCCAGGAACCCGGGTGCACCGGCCCCCTGATAGGTGGACCTAGGCTACGGGGCCAGCGGACGAGGGTTTCGCAGTATGACTTTTGTTGGGGTTGGTTCTTTTGGCAGTCGACAGATCGGTAGTCCTTCCGGCCTATAACGAGCAGGAATACATCTCCGAGATGGTCGATAGATGTGTGAAAGCGCTCGAGCAACGGCCGGGCACCTTCGAAGTCATCGTCATTGACAACTGTTCAACCGACCGCACCGCCGGGATCGTCGATGAAATCCATGCGAGAGACTCCCGGGTTCGGGTCATCCGACATGAGACAAACAAGCTCTATGCAGGTAGCTGCCAGACCGGCGCGAGCAACGCCGAGGGCGAGCACATCTTCATTCTCGACTCCGACGGCCAAATAGACCCGCAGGAGATCTGGGCGTTCGACGCAAAGCTCGACGAGGGCAATGACATCGTGTTCGGTCGCCGGGTCGATCGTGATGACCCGCGCATGCGCTTGTTGGTTTCCAAGATCTTTCTCATGCATGCAAAGGTGCTCATTGATTACGAGCTCGATGACGTGAATACCGGCATTCGCGGAATGACGAGCGAATACGCGCAAGCCCTCGAACTCAAGTACCGGGTGAACATGGCAAACCCGGAGATGTATGTGCGCGCCAAGATGGGTGGATTCCGCATCAGCCAAACCGATATTCGTCAGCACGAGCGACAAGGTGGCGTCTCCAGTCACCAGTTCGCGAAGTTGTGGCAGATCGAAAAGACAGTTGTGAACTACCTGTGGTCACTGCGCAACGAACTGAAGTCCGGACGACGAAGCAGCAGCCGCCGTTCCGAGAAGATCTCTGCAGCTTCGTAACCGCATGTCCGAACAACTACAAGGGTCTGAACAATCGCGCATGTCTGAACTACCACAAGTGTCTGAACTACCACAAGTGTCTGAACTACCACAAGTGTCTGAACAACCACGAGTAACTGTCGCAATTCCGGTTTACAACGGCCTGCCTCACATCAAGGTCGCCGTCGACTCGGTCATCGGCCAAACTTACAAAAACCTCGACATAGTCGTCATCGACAACGCCTCGACCGACGACACCGTCTCCTGGATCAAAGGCATCGGCGACAGCCGCGTTCGCCTCGTGCAAAACGACACCAATATCGGTCTCGAAGGCAACTGGAACAAGGCACGCGACGAAGCTGCGCAGTCGCCTTATTGGAAGATGGTTTGCGCGGACGATCTCATCTACCCGGGCGCGATCGAAGCCGAAGTTGCTGCGCTCGAGGCAAATCCGGATGCAGTGATGACGGCAAGCCGTCGTGCGATCATCGACGACGCAGGCCGCACGATCATCAAGTCCCGCGGGCTCGCCGGTATGCGCGGTCTTGTTGACGGACCCGGCGCAATTCGCCGTTCCATCACGGCGGGTACCAACGTCATCGGAGAACCGACCGGCGTCCTCGTTCGCTCGAAGGTATTGCTCGATTCCGGGCAGTTCGACGGCACGCACCAATATGCGATCGACTTCGACATGTGGTCACGAGTGCTGCAGCGAGGCAAGTTGTACGCAATCAAAGAGACGCTGGCTGCATTCCGCGTGGGTGCAATGTCGAACAGCGGCGCGATCGCGAAAAAACAGCGCGCGCACCAAATCGGTGAGTTTCGCAAACTCGCCGAGGTTTCCGCGCTTGGCATCAACAAGCCGACGCTTGTCGCCGGCATCGTGATGTCGACGGCCATCTGTCAAGCTCGACGCGTGTTCTACGCAATCTTCGATCGAAGGAGCAATTAGTTGACCACCGCCATTATTGGTTCTGGTTTTGCCGGCATGGCGGCGGCGCATGGGCTCAACAGACTCGGTAAGCCGAACACGGTCTACGAGTCGAAGGCCCAGTGGGGCGGTCATACACACGCGGACAACTTCGACGGCTTCTGGTTTGACGAAGGTCCGCACCTTTCATTCACGAAAGACACACGCGTCTACGACGTGTTCTCTGAGGGCGCAGAGCAGTGGGAAGAGCTTCCGGCGCGCGTAACCAATTACTTCGAAGGCAAGTGGTTGACCCACCCGGCGCAGGTGCATCTTTACGGCCTCGATGCCGACCTCATCACCAATTGCGTCGTCGACCTCGTTGAAACTTTGCAGAACCCACCGGACGTCGTCAATTACGAAGACTGGCTCGTTGCATCATTCGGTCGTACGTTCGCCGAGACGTTCCCCTCCAGATACACGCGCAAATACTGGACTCTCGAGCCGCGCGATATGAGCATCGACTGGGTCGGCAGTCGTATGTATCCGCCGAAACTCAACGAAGTTCTCAAGGGCGCGCTTGCTCCGGAGAACAAGGGTGACTTCCATTATCTCAAGTCGTTCCGCTATCCGTCGAAGGGTGGCTACCAATCGTTCATGAACAAGCTCGCCGAAGGCGTGCAGATGCAATTGAACAAAGAGGTCGTCGAAGTCGACGTGACCGCAAAGACTTTGCGGTTTGCCGACGGAACTACCGCCTCTTATGAAAACCTCGTCTCGACGATGCCGCTTGACTTGTTGGTGCCGCGAATCACCGGCCGCGAAGTTCCGGCAGATGTACTTGCTGCGGCAAACGATCTCGTTTGCTCATCGGTAGTACTCGTCGACATCGCAGTCGACCGTGCTGATCTGTTCGATCACGAGTGGTACTACGTCTATGACGAAGACATCAGCATTTCTCGTGTGCACTTTCCGCACATGCTCAGCCCCTCAATGGCCCCCGAAGGCAAAGGCTCTGTTCAGGCTGAGATCTACTATTCGCGCTTCAAGCCGCTCGACGTAACTCTCGAAGGAGCCGTCGAACGTGCGATCGATGAGTTCATTCGCATGGGCATCTTGCGCAATCGTGACGAGATCATCTTCGCCAAAGCGCGCGACATCAAGTACGCGAACGTAATCTTTGATCACAAACGCAAGCCCGCCGTTGAAAAGATTTTGCCGTTCATCGAAGAATGTGGCATCGAACTTGCGGGTCGTTACGGCGAATGGAAATACCTGTGGACCGACGATTCGACTCTCGCAGGGTGGAATGCCGCGGCGAAGATCGGCGGAACCGATGTTGATTCAATGTTTGGAGAATCCAAGTGACAACACTTGTTACAGGCGGGCACGGTTTCTTGGGATCACGCGTCGCAACGCGGCTGCGCGGATCAAGCGACGATGTCGTCACGCCTTCGCGTAAAGAACTCGAGCTCACAAATAGTGAAGCAGTCGAGAAATATTTGCGAGACAACTCGGTCACGACGATCGTGCACCTCGCAGGCGCAGTTGATCGCCGCGAGGTTCCTGAAGCTCAAAACAAGCAGTGGCACGATACTTTCGAAGCAACGCGGAGCCTTCTTTTTGCAGCAGCGGCTTCCGGTGTTGCATCGGTCATTGCCGCCGGAACCCTGGATGAGG
>JBBSGY010000055.1:0-9405 GCA_038253645.1 Acidimicrobiales bacterium | reverse complement strand
AATCGTGGCGAATTGCCACCACCGGCCACGCGAGCAGAGGGCTTCAATCCGCTCTGCGGCGACAAAGTGATCCTCACGATGATCGTCGACGGAGACACGGTGACCGACATCCAAATCGACGGACAAGGCTGCTCGATCAGCCAATCATCGGCGTCAATGATGACGGTTGCCGTTAAAGGCAAATCCGTCAAGGAAGCTCACGAACTCATCTACAAGTTCAAAGAGATGATGTCGATCCATGAGCAGAGCCTCGACGATTCCGATAGTTCCGACGAACCCGGAAGTCAGATGGGTGATCTCGAGGCTCTGCGCGGCGTCGTGAAGTTTCCGGTTCGTATCAAGTGTGCTGTGCTCTCGTGGAACACATTGCAAGAAGGCCTCGATCTAGCCGAGCAGAGTTATTAAGGGTCCACGTCGCGCTGACGCCTACCTTGTTGCAAAGATGAACCGTGACGGAATCGCGGCCTTGAACCCATCCCGAATGGCGGGATCGTAAGTGACTCGCCAGTCAACCGGGCCCTCGCTCACATCGTTCTCCTGCTTGATGTACTCGAACCAGTTGAACATCTTGATCTTGGGAAACTGAGTCGCGACGGTGTCGGAGAAGAGCTGGCTCCACCACGCCGACTTGATGTCGAAGTTCCCCGCTCCGTCAGACCTGCCGGTGTTAAAGAGCGCGCTTGTCTCGGAGATCGCCATTGGCTTGTTGTGCCCAACCGCGAATGCGTCGTAGAAGTTCGGGAGGGCGGTGTCGTCGACGGGCCCGTTGTAATTACCGGTGATCTTGTTGACGAACTTGTCGGCTTCCGGAACCTCGTTCTCACCCCACGGCCACTTGTATCCAAAGTGATACAGGCTGAGCCCCACCCAATCGACGTAAGCGTCGCCGGGGTAATAAGGAGCATAAGGATCGTCGGAGATGCTCAGCACGCCATCGTGATTGGTGTCGAGGACGGCGAAATCAACAGTACCGGGCTTGGCCTCGTACGCGCCGCCGGCGAAGGGATAGCCGCTGCCATCGTTCGGTGACCACACGATGGCGTTGCCTGCCACACCATGCACCGTGTCGGCAACAGTGCGAAACACTCTGATGTAATTGGTGGGTTGCTGGCCCCAGGAATACCACGGACCGTTCATCTCATGTGCAAAACGCACGGCCACCGGCGCACCCTTCGCGTTCCACGCCTTGAGTTGCTTGGTGAGATCGACAAGCGCGCCTTTGTTCACAGTATTGAGACCGCCAGTCGGTTCCAGCGTCACGAAGAGGATGCCGTGGGCCGCGCCGATCATCGCTGCTTCAGTCGTCAATTCGTTGCGCGAAGCATTTGTGAAAGGAAAAGTCACGAACTTTCCGAAGACGGCGGGAGTCCGGCCAAGACGCTGACCATAGCGAGCTGGGGTGTCGACTTTCCAATCCATTTGCACGCCGAAGTACGCCTGCCCGTCAGCAGGTACCCGCGCAGCGGTAGCCGTAGGATCCGGCGCATCCACCGCAATACTGGAATTCGCAGTGAGAGCGGTCAAAGACACAGCGGCAAAGCCCATTGTCAAGATGCGTGCCAAAGCGCGGGTCGTTGAGTTACGCCACACGTTCTTCATTCTGTATCTTCGGTTCGAACTGCTCAATAGCCGCAACATGTCCGATCGCGGTGCGGCGCAAGATCTTCACGATGGTCGTGCCGACCATCGCGACGACAATCCAGGCAAACGCGAGGTCCACGGAAACGTCCGACACGAGGTTTCGTGCGACTACTGCAAGCGGAATCGCCACGTACACAGCAATCACAGCGAGGGATGCGGCTACGAGCAAGACAGACGACATGTGCCCGCGTACGGTTGTGCCCGGCGGTAATACCGGCATTGCGGCTTCGCGCACGACTTCGCCGTCCATGATGACCATGAGGGTCGGCGAAACAACGCAATCGCCGGCGTCGGATAACTCGTCCCGGAATTCGACGATGTTCATGCTGATTGTCTCCAGTCGGCGGCAGCATCGGCTGCCTTGGTTTTGGGGGTTGGATTCCACGACACCTCGCGTCGCCCGACGAGCCACTGTGTGACAGCCCACAATCCGGCGGCGGTCTCCAGCACTCCGGCAACAGGCGCCAACGCGACGGCACGCGCTATCTCGGCGCGACGCACTGCGGGGGTAAGACCTGCATCCAACACGTTGCACCACGCACCGATGAACACAGTGCCCAGCCACAGAACACCCACCAACGACATCATCGCCGTAATGGACGGCGAGACGGGCATCGGATGTGGCGACGTCAATGCCGTTGCCATGCTGAACAAGACCACGGGCAAGAAGAGCAACGACAGGCTCCCCGAGATCGCGCCCAATGCAAAGGTCGAAACCCGGAAACGGGTGCCCCATATAAGACTGAAACGCAGACGTCGTGGAAGCCTCTCGAACGAAGGGGCGCGCCGCGCCATGAGTACGCCCTGTAGCACGCCGAAAACCCAACGATGGCGCTGTTTGAAGGCACTCTTGAATGAGAAGGGTGGTTGTTCGAGCATGACGCAGCCGTGCCAGCCGAACACTTCGGGTCCCCCGGCAAGAAACGCGTTAACACCGAACACGTAATCCTCTGCAATGAAAGGCTGGCCATCGAGATTGCCGATGTCCCAACCGAGATCGAGCTCGAACTGCTCCTCGACGACAAGGTTGGAGCCATGGAGGTGAAGGGGAACACCTTTCTCCATGACGTGGCGGCATTCGAAGCAACCGACCGGCCGGTTGGCTTCCATTGCGCGACATACGGGCGCGGCCGCCATGTACTCGAGCGGATAGTAGATGGGGCCTTCCAGAAGCTTTTTGTCTGTTGTTGCGAGGCACGCGATCAGCTTTCGCAGCTCGCTCGGTGTCATCACACTTTCTTCGTCGTAGTGCACGATGAACGTGCGACCAGGCCTCTTCCAATTCCAGCCCTCACGCCTGCGCTCGACCGCGTAGTGAAGACCGCGAGCTTTCAGCTTGGTTCCGAGCGGAGTCTCGTAATCCGGAGGCATAACGAGGCCCTCCACGGGTATCGAAGCGCCGGCGAAGGTGTTCTCCAGCACGCGCGCCTGTACTTCAGATTCTGTGACCACCTCGATCGAGACAAAGCTGCCGAAAAAGATGGGATCCTCGGCGGCGAGCGCCATCACATTGCGGATGCCCCGCAAGATGACCTCGGTGCTGCCGACCGACCCGCGCGTGGTGATTTGAATCTTTATGAACGGGACGTCCGGCAATGCCATCAAAGCTGCCGCGGAAACGGATTCACGGCGCCGGTAACGCTTCCAATGGAAAATGAAGCTCCACCAGTAGGCAAGCATGCGGACCGCAATTGCCGTGATGATAAGGACAAGCGCGGGTCCTACAAATTGAAAGACTCTTTCGTACGCGTCGGGCATCAGCCAGGACTGCTGTACGTAAGACAAAATAAGACTACAGAAGACAAGAAAATTCATCCCAGGGGGTGGGGGTTGCTGCAAAGTCAGGATCGCTTACTTCGCTGAGTATGTCAACTGCATGACGTTTCGCATGTCATTTGACATACAGTGATGCTTCAAGTTCCTGAGCCTGTCGGAGGTGCATCCGCCGCCGGGGCACCGGAATCGACCGACCTGCATACAGGCTGTCGGCTATCGCGAACGGTACCTACGACTCGTATATCAGCCGTTGGGCACCACAGATTCATTCGTGGAACAAGCCGCTCATGCTGCTGAGCGGTGTGCACATGTATGTAATAGCGGCCCTTCTCGTGCAATACCTGTTGGCGTACGATTTCTCATGGCTCTTCTTCCAACACCGCCAATCCGCCCTGAGTTGCAACAGGTATCGCATCTACTGCACCTATTCCTGACAATCGTGACCGGAGGCCTTTGGGCTGCGGTATGGATAGCGCTGTGGGCTTCGACTCGATCCGCCAACATCGCTACTGAACGTTGGTACGAGGTAGAGATGAAGCGATACGAGAGCATGCAGGAATTGCCCGATTAACGCGCACTGCCGACGACGTAGGGTCCTAGGACAACTTCTCCAACAGGTACATCGGCGTTGAGCCGGCATGCCGGTGATCTGAAGCTACGAATCGCTCGGCAATTGTGAACCGTTCACGATATTCCGCTTCTTCTTCGTCTTCGAACGCGTAAACCCACACTTTGTCGGCTGCGGATTGCAACCAGTCGTTCCAAATGATGTCGAGAATCTTGTTGAGGTCGTCACTCAATTCGAAGCGGCCATTTCTCCGCAACGGTTCGAGCACATCGCGAACTTTTTGCATTGAACCCAAATGATCGCTCGCGTCATGCGTCAACAAATGAAGGTCGAAAACAATCTCAGTTGCGGTTTGGTATGAAACCGGTGCACCCGCATAAGTCACGAGCACATCGTCGACAGACGGATACCGCTTTGTACGCGAAGCAAAAAACGTGCGATTCAGAAATCGACCGCCATCTGTCAACACCCGCGACACCTCGTCGAACAACGTGTTGCGATCCAGCCAGGGAACATTCGGCGCGACACCATCAGCGAGCACCACGTCGTAATGCGCAGCCGCGAGCGGGTTTTTCAACCAGTCGCTCTTTACGAGCGTCTCGTCCGCGTTGTCGTTGGCCAATAGCTCGGTCATCGCGAGAACCATTTCCAGACTCATGTCGATTACATGCACTTCGAGGCCACACTCGAAGAGGACATCGCGCAATTCTGGAGTTGCACCGAGCACAAGTGCACGCCGGGGAATGTCTGAACGGCCAACCCACCGCCGGTATTGCGCCACCTCTTCAGCAGAAGGACGGCTGGGCACGGTAAAATAGCGTTCCCAATCCTGGGCGATACGGCTCCAAGGATGGGAGGTTTGCTCCAGGCCGCCAGTCACTCGAACACCCCCGTCATACCAACACCTTACGGCGTGACTGTAAGCGTGGCCTCGGGTGGTTGAGACGCGTAGATCGCTACCAACAGTCGTGCGAAGTAACCGTCTTTGCGGCCTTCGAACGTGCACGACTGGCCTGGCACGACGTCTCCTGTTACCGAGCCGACGTTGGTTTCGCCCATCCATGTACGAAACGCGTCACGCCATTTGTTACAAGCGTCATCGATGGATCCATCAGAGCGCCAAACACGCACTGCGGTCGGCGGTTCGAACGCTTTGGTGATCTTGCCGACTTCGTGTGCAACGGGTGGCGCGACGATGCTCTGCGCAGTGGTGACAAGCGGCGAAGCAGCCTTCTCGCGCCGGCTTGACTTTTCGTCGAACACTTTTTGCGCGAGCACACAACCAACCACCAAGACAACAGCGAGTCCGACCAGAAATAGGACTCGGGACCTCATTTGTTATTGCCGAGCGGATCGCCGCCCCATTGATCGATGATCTGCGGACGCTCCACGCGTGTTGTCGGCACGTTCGGGTCAGGATCTTCAGTGATGCCGAATCTCGCATAGCCCGTCTTCTCGAGCTCATCGGCAAGTTCAGGACCACCCGACTCGACAATCTCGCCGTTAACGAGGATATGGATGCGGTCTGGCTTCAGTTCGTTGAGCAAACGCGTGTAGTGCGTAATTGCAAGCACGCCGATGTTGCGTTCATGCGTTTCCGCCTCGATTCGACGCGAGACCGCACGTAGCGCATCGATGTCGAGGCCGGAGTCGATCTCGTCAAGCACTGCAAACGCCGGCTGCAGGATGCTCAGCATCAACGTTTCATTGCGCTTCTTTTCGCCACCCGACAGATCTACGTTGAGCGGACGATTCAAAAATCGTTCATCGAATCCAATGCGTGCTGCTTCGACAAGAACGTGTCCGCCCAGTTCGCGCGTGTCGTGCCCTCGTGCGTGAAGTGATTCCCGCAACACGTCAAAGAGGGAAATACCGGCGACTTCGGTCGGGTACTGCATTGCCAGAAACAGCCCGGCTTGAGCACGCTCGTAGGTAGGCGTGCCGAGCAGCGCGGTGCCGTCAATGGTGACGCTTCCGGAGATGTCGGTGTAGCCGGGCTTGCCCATGAGCACGTGCGAAAGAGTGCTTTTACCTGAGCCATTCGGGCCCATAACTGCATGCACTTCGCCGCTGCGCACTTCGAGGTCGATGCCGCGCAGAATGACCTTTCCGGGTACCGATGCATGCAAATTGTTGATTTTCAAAACGCTCACGGAAGTTTCACCATCACATCGTCGCCAATGACTTCGATCGTGTACACCGGAACCGATGAAGTTGCAGGCAGGCTCTGCGGTTCACCGGTTTCGAGCGAAAACGTGCTGCCATGCTTCCAACACTCGATCTCTTTGTCATCCGCGTATACATCGCCTTCGGAAAGCGAGTAGTCGGCGTGACTGCAGCGATCGCCGATCGCGTAAAAGTCTTCGCCGATGCGGACAAGCGCAATGCGGTGGCCTTCGACGTCGAAGCGCTTAGCCTCGCCAGGTGCGGCATCATCTTTTGCGCAGAGTCGAACCGTACTCACGGGATAATCCGCAGTCAAGTGATGATCCGATCCAGCTTGGCACCGATTTGATCACCGAGCGCATTGCGCAGACCCTGCGAAGGCAGGCCGTCGAGTACTTCATCGAGAAATCCTTTTGCAATCAGCCGGTTCGCGACTTCGGTCGGTACACCCCTGCTTTCGAGGTAGTAGCGGTGATCTTCGTCTTTTGGGCCGATTGCCGACGCGTGGCTGCATTTGACGTCGTTCTCTTCGATTTCGAGATTGGGAACCGACTCTGCGTGCGCGCCTTGGGTGAGCACAAGGTTGCGATTGGTTTGATATGCGTTTGTTCCCGATGCACCCTTACTCACGCGAATGAGACCGCTGTAGACGGAGCGTGACGCATCGCCGACTGCGCCCTTGAAGAAAAGGTCGCTCGTAGTCTTCGGGGCATCATGTTGCTGAAGCGTGCGAAAGTCGTGCATCTGGTGGCCTGCACCGAAGTAAACGGCTCGTAGGTTGCTGTTTGCACCCTTGCCGTCGACAAACGAGTCGGTGCGTACGCGTGCATAGTCGCCACCGAGGGCAATCGTCGTTGAAGAAAAATGTGCATCTCGCGCAACGCGACTTGCGTTGTAACCGACATGATGAATCGTGTTATCAAGAACTTGCACATTGATGTAACTGAGGTTCGCCGCTTGCTCGATGTCATGCTCGACAACGGGTACAACGAGCGCATCACTTGCGGACGACGTGTGCAGCTCATAGACGGTTGCCTGGCTTGCTTCACCCGCATGGACGACGGTGCGAGGAAAAGTGGCAATTCCATCCGACGAAACGTGATTGATCACCACGATCGGATGTTCGACGACCACACCACGGGGAATGTCAATGTGAATTGGTGATGTCGAGAATGACGCGTTGAGCACACCAAAGATGTCGACCGGCTTTGCAACGTCGCCGAGACCAGCACCGCTCCAGTGCTCACTTTCGGGTGTGGCGACATTTACGCCTTTTGCGGCGTCGCCATCAGCGCACAAGAGTGACGTCACAAACCCGTCGACAACTACAATGACAACGGCGGGATGCTCGATAAGCCCAACGAGCTCCTCGGCATCAGCGCTCAACTTGCCGGCACCCTCCACTGCGAGGCTGTAGTGATCGAGGTTGATGTCGGAAACCCGGCTGTAACGCCAAAGCTCTTGCTCGGTCGACGGAATCGGGGTCGATTCAATGGTCGAAGCGGCGGCGGCGCGGCGCGCGCGAAGCCACTCAGGCCCTGCGAGGGCGGCCGAAAGTTGCGGTGTCAAAGTCATGGGACCTGACCACCTTAGATTCTCGCAGCGCTAACCCCGGTTAGGGCGGGTGCGCTCCCCCGGCAGCTAGCCGAATGGCCACCACCATCGACGATTTTTGGGGAGGTTGGCCGAGCGACGTTTTTCGACCTCGGCAATTACCTCGGGCCCCGCCGCATTGATGATGTCTTCTGCCTGGTCGAGAAGCGAAATTGCGTGATCATCGAGCGGAGGCGGCTCATCACCGGTCGGCTTGGTAGCAAGACTTCCCTGCACCCACCCCCCATCAGACATTTTCTTCTTGAACGAGGGACAGTTTTCCGGGCAACGCCACGGCGCCTCGGGCGCGAGGTCGAGCCGGCACATCCGCACGGTTTCTCCCGACGGATAGGTACGGCTCTCGTAAAACTTGCAATCGACCCGCATGGTCATGTCGCCCATGTTGTCAGCCCCGGCGGCCAATCGTGTTCTTCTATAAGAGTCGCTGGATCTCCCGTCCCCTGAAGGTGGTCCAGCGCCGTAGATCAAAGTCAGTTCCGTAAGCCGATCAAATGTCTCATGCCGTATCTATGCTTCAAGCGCCGGTCCAATTTCTAGACCGCTCGGTAGCAGTACCATGAGGAGCTCAAAAATTGCTGACAACAGAGCACCTGCTCCAAGCATTCGAGGCGGCAGGAGCCTCAAGCGGTATCACATACCTTAGCGTTCCAGTCACATCAGGTCCGCGAGAAGTGGATCTCATAAGTAAGGCGGGTGTGCGGTGGGAACGGTTTCGCCAGGAGCAGCCCGACAGGCTGCAACGTGAGGTCATTGAACCAAACATTGCCGATGCAGATCTTATTGCACGATCAATGCGCGAGGCCGACACGTACGGACTTGTTGTTGACCCATCTCAACTAATGGTGCGCGGATGGCTACAGGATGACTACAACCGGTTCTGGGTGCAGCTCATGCAGCGTTACGCGAAGAAAGTTGTCGCCGGCCCGGGATGGAATCTGAGCAGAGGAGCCAGGGGGGAAATTGCATTCGCCGTTTTCCTTGGACTCAGGGTGATTACGACCGAGGGTCGGCAGCTGCAATTGGACGAACTCTTGGAGCAGGATGCCAACGCGAGAGCTGGCCTTCATGCCGCTGGGTGGACACCAACCGACATCGATCAATACCTTCCGACTCTCGACATCGCAAGCAAGCCGTCAATTGAAGATTCGTCTGCAAGCAAGGCCTTCTCCTGGCTTGTAGCGGAACGCAGCTATCAAATCGCGAAGTTCGGAGTCGAGCAGGACGACCAACATACGCAGGAGGGACTCGACTATGAAGGCTGGTGGTGGCAACAACTCACCAATTATTATCACCGGGCTAAAACGCTTGGCCTTGACGTCGCAGTCGGTCGACAGGCGCTCGCCAAATTCGTCGCTACTGGCTGCGGTCTGCTCGAAAGCGTTATCCGTGTTCACGGCCCTCTGCCTCCTCCGGGCGTGTCGAGCGGCGAGACAGGTGGAATGCGTGAGTAGTTCTGAAACAGTCGATCAACCCTTAACCAGTCGTCTCGAAGTTGCTCAACATAGTTACCAAGAAGTGCTGTCGGCTACAAAGCATTTGGACGACAAGATGGGCCGCGTAATAACGGCGATGGCCTTCTTGATGGCCGCTGCCCTGGCATTCGCCAACCGTGGCGTCCTGTCTGCCAAATTCCTGATCTT
>JBBSGY010000054.1:0-9470 GCA_038253645.1 Acidimicrobiales bacterium | reverse complement strand
TCCCGATGACATGGCGGCGGTCGCCGCGGTCATCTGCACGTCGTGTGGAGCACACGGAACGCTGGTGTTGAACTACGGACCGGCGAGTGATCCGGACGACTCCGAGGTCCTGCGACTGCTCTAGGAGCTCAAGGCGCATCAAGCAAGCAGTTCGGGCAAAGTTCAAGGCCGAAGGGGAAGCATCGCCGTGCGAGGCGGGGGCTAGGCAGAGTCACGCGCTTTGACCGAACTGCACCGGAACGGGCAACGTTCCGCCTTTTGCAGGGCAATAATCTTGAAAGGAGCACCAATTGCAAAGCTGGCCGGGGCTGGGGCGGAAGTCTTCGCGTTCGCACGCTTTCTCGACGGCCGTCCAGATTGCGCCGGCACGAATCGACATTGCACGGATCGATTGTTCCGAAGGTCTTGTCGAGATACTCAGTGGCTCGCGTAAGTACAGCAACTTTACTTCGACGGGCCGGCGACCGAGGACCTGCTCGCACAAGTAGGCGTAAAAATGAACGCCGCCAAGCTTGCCTGACTCAAACTTCTCGCCTGGAGCGCGGCCGGTTTTGTAGTCGACGATGATGAGATCGCCATTTTGGTTGCGATCCAGGCGATCGATGATGCCGCGTAGGTTCATTGTGCCGAGCCTCGATTCGAGCAACAGCTCGGTTCCGATAATCGATATTTTGTTCGGGTCTTCGAGCTCGAAGTAGTTACGCAACAACTTGTCGGAGTCTTCGCGAAAGGGAGCTTGCTCGGCTGCATCGAGCAACAGGAGCTCCCATTCTTCGCTTGCGAACAGCAGCGCAGCTTCTTGGTCGAGGAAGGAAAGCGCTCGTTCGAGCGTTCGGCTACCTGCTTCGAGTTCCCAAAAGAGTCGCTCCAGCACTTTGTGCACGAGCGTCCCCTTAGTTGCGGGTGCAGATGGATCTTCGGGAAGCTTGTCGATTGCCGAGAAACGAAACGCAAGCGCACAGTCTTTGAACGAAGCGACCTTCGATGGCGTGAGCGATTTTGGAAGCGGAAACGTCATGACAGATTCGACACTACAGACACTTTCGACACTACAGAGGGGGTGAGACAGCGGCGGTGACGATTCGGGCAAACTCGTCCGGCTTTTCGAGCGCTCCGAAGTGACCGACACCCTCGACCTCCACAAATCGCCCAGAGCATACGCGTTTGGCCACTTCGCGCATCGTCGGTTCGTCGAATGCGTTGGATTCTGCGCCGCGGACAACAGTGACGGGGCACCGGATTTCGTCGAGGCGAACAAAACCATCGTGGTCCGTTGCCATCACGTAGACCGCCGCCTCATCTTCGGGATTACAGCGCAGTTGCACAGAACCATCGGGAAAAACCTTGAAACCGTGGTCAATGTACGCCCCGAGCGCGCGCCGGTCCAGGTTTGTAAACGGACCGCGTGTCGAGAAGTTCTCGAGCGCCGCGTGTCGGCTCGGAAACGATTTTCGGCGTTCACGTGTGCGTACCGCCAAATCACGTTCTTCATCGGGGCCCGTCGGCGGATCGTCGGCGAACATCACGGGCTCGAAGCCGACATGTGCGGCAAATGTGCCGGGCGCGCGTTCTTCCAGTAAAAGCGCGGTGGCCGAACCACTGCTGTGTCCCACGCTGATCGGCTTGTCCAATCTCGCTGCGGTGAGCGCGGCTGCAGCATCGTCAGCGTACCTTTGCCAATCCCACGCTTCGCGTCCGCCTGCGGGGCGGGCAGAGGAGCCGTGTCCGCGAAGGTCATACGCGTAACACCGGAAGCTCTCGCGGAGCGTGTCGAGCACCGGTGCCCATACGTGCGCGCAAAAACCTGTTGCATGACCGAGAAACAAGTCGGGTCCGTTTCCGCCGAAGTCATACCAAGCAATAGAAGTGCCATCAGTACTGGTGGCAAAGCGGGTTACAGGTAACTGGGTCACAGAAGAGCTTTCAATTTTTGGGCGTTGGTCACTGCGTCGTCGCGCCAACAGGTGCCTACGAGCACATGGGTGTCTTTTGCGCAGTCCGACATATGTCCGAGGCTGGTGTTGATCGATGCCAATTCTGTGTCGGTGTAGCGGTAACTTCGACGGTCCGGCACCCACCAGTCTTCGTCCTTCGAGCGACGCCCGATCAATCGAAGCACGGCGAGATCGGAACTTGTCGCTACAACGCCTCCGAGGCCGCGAGGGTCACCGTCTGCTGCGTCGACTGTGACGAACGCAAAACCCAACTCGTCGAGCAACGACAACGTCGATTCGCATTCCTCCGGTACAAGCCAGTCAGGGCATGAGAACTGAATCGCCGCCGGCAAGTTGCCGAGCTGCGATCGTACGTATTCCAGCTGGTCACGATTCCGGTCGCGAGGCACAAACCATCGCGGAAACCGTAAGATGATCGCGCCGAGACGATCGGCCGCGACCAGCGGGCGAATCGAGTGGATGAACCGCCGCCAGCACTCGTCGAGCGCCTCCGAGGACAGGTGCGTCGAATACAGGCGGGGGTTGTCACGCCGGTCAGGACGCACCTCGTCGAAGAGGTCGGGCCAGAGCGACTGTGGCATCGCCGGCTGGCCGGTGAGGAGGGACCACGCCTGAATGTCGAAGGTAAACCCGTCAGGCGTGCGATCAACCCACTGGTGAGCGACTTCGGTAGTCGGCGGAAAACGAAATGTGGTCTCGACTTCGACCAGATTGAAATGCTGGGAGTAGAACGCGATCCGCTCGGCAGCCTTCATTGTCCGACGCGGGTACCAGCTGCTTTCGTGAGTCAGAGAGCGATCAGACCAAGACGACACCCCAATGCGCACGCCATTGGTTACGGTCAGGGTATCAATTGACCGGGAGGTCGCTGTACTCATGCCGGAATGTGGCGCAGTCCCACTGCCGACGGAAAAATTGCTGGCCTACGCATCGCGACATGATGCACTGGCTTGGCCGCCTACTCGCGCAACCCCCACCTCATGATCGCTCCTGACCCAGCGGAGTGGGGGATCGAAACCAGCTACCGAAGGGTCGACGGTCAGCACTACGAATCGCCTGGGCCGACGATTGAAACGATCCTGCAGTCAATGGGCGCGTCGGACGAAGCCCCGCCGAGCTCGGGGCCTCGCGTTCATATTCAGGGCACGCAACTCGATCTTGGTGGAGCACCTGTTCTGACTGAGGACGGCCACGAGATCTTTGACACTGCGGAATTGCCGCTCGGCTATCACCGGCTTTCTGACGGCCGGATGTTGATCGTGGCGCCCTCGCAATGCGCCCCGCATCCGGAAGGTTCATGGGGCTGGGCGTTGCAGCTTTACGCGACACGCTCGCAGCGCAGCTGGGGAATGGGCGACCTTGACGACCTCGCGCAATTCGGCGCAATCGCGAAACGTCTCGGCGCGGATATGTCTCTCGTCAACCCATTGCATGCGTCGCTGCCCGGTCTACCGCAAGAGCCGAGTCCTTATTTTCCGAGCAGTCGTAGCTTCCGCAACCCGCTCTATATCGCGATCGAAAGTGTGCACGGCGCGCGTGAGCTTGGTGCGGAGTTGCAAACGGTTGCCAATGCCGGCCGCGCGCTCAATGGGTCGCGCAGCATTGATCGCGATGCCATTTGGAACCTCAAGAGCCGCGCGCTCGAACAGATTTGGAAATCGGTGCGACCGCCGCGAGCCTTCGACTCGTACTTCTCGGCACACGGCGAACCATTGAAGCGGTACGCAACATTTTGCGCCATTGTTGAGCAATTCGGCCGTGACTGGGCGATGTGGCCGGCGGAATTGCGCCATCCAAGCTCTCCCACCGTGCTTGCATTCGCAGAGAAATTCACCGTGCGCGTGCAGTTTTATGCATGGCTCCAGTACGTGCTGGATGAACAGCTGGCACATGCAGGTGGCGAGATCGACCTGATGTACGATCTCGCAATCGGCGTTGACCCCCACGGTGCAGACGCCTGGATCTGGCAAGACGCGCTTGCTCTCGGCATGCATGTCGGCGTTCCACCCGACGCATTCAGCGCGTGGGGACAAGACTGGTCATTTCCACCGTTTGATCCATGGCGATTGCGTGCGATGAATTACGAGCCATTCGTAACGACGCTACGTGCAAACATGGCCCATGGTGCTGCGTTGCGGATTGACCACGTAATGGGCTTGTTTCGCCTGTTCTGGATGATCGCCGGGGATCAACCGGCGGACGGCGCGTATGTGCGGTACCCATCAGACGATCTGCTTGCGATAGTCGCTCTTGAAAGTCAACGAAGTGGCGCGTATGTCGTCGGAGAAGATCTCGGGACGGTGGAACAGTCCACTCGTGACGCATTGGCAGGCAAAAACGTCCTTTCGTACAAGCTGCTTTGGTTTGAGGATTCTGAACCAAAGGCGTTTCCGCGCAATTCAATGGCTGCCGTAACAACGCATGACCTACCTACGATCGCCGGACTTTGGACCGGCAAAGACATCGAGGTGCAACGCGGCCTTGGAGTTCCGGTAAGTGAAGATGCGACCTCGGCACTTCGAGAAAAGGTTGCCGGATGGGTTGGGAGTCCTGACGTATCGGTCGACGACGTCACCCAATGCGTGCTTCAGCGGCTCGCTGGGGCTGTCAGCGCTGTAGTCAGCGCGACTCTCGAAGACTCACTCGGCTGCGAGGAGCGGCCCAACTATCCGGGCACGACCAAGGAGTACCCGAACTGGTCGGTTGCGCTCCCGGTCTCGATCGAACAGTTCGAAGAACACCAAGGTGTGAAACAAGTCTCTGAGAACCTTCAGAAGGGTCGAAAAAGCGGTACTAAGCGGTGACGATGGTGCATCATAATGTGGTGAACAATAATGCAAAGATAAGTCGCGGTTACGGTCGGAGCTTCCGCCTCCTCGTTCCTTGCCTGCTCTTCTGTGCTTTGTTGGCTGGCTGCTCACCCATCGGCGGTGGCGGTGGCGGTGGTGGTGCCCCCCGATCTGACACGGCCGTAAATCAATATGCAGTCGACAAGCCCGGCAAGTTCGCTGCCGGTTCCTCGATGAAGGCAATTCAAGACCGGGGGAAGTTATTGGTCGGCCTACCACTGGAGATTCCGCCGTTCGCGTACGAAGACCCCAACACGGGCTCGCTGCAAGGCTTTGACGTCGAGATTGCACGTCTAATGGCAAACGGAGTTTTTGGCGACCAAATCGAGGGCAAAGTCGAATTCATTCCGCTCGACGCACGTGACCGCGAGCTGGCCTTGTCGCAGAACAAGATCGACATCGCACTCGGGCGGTACCCGGTCACCGTTTCAGGTAAGCGATTCGTGGACTATGCCGGACCATATTTCACTGCATATCAGACTGTTGTCGCGAAAACTGATCGTGACAATACCGATTCCGTTCGATCATTGACTGCGCTGAATGGTCGAAAAATTTGTACAGTTCGCGGGTCGACGAAAGCTGACGCCATCTTGCAGCAAATTCCGCAGGCCGACTTGTCGATCGAGATGAACACCGTGGCCGAATGTGCAGCTCAAGTTATCGCGAAGAAGGCATCTGGAATTGCCGCGGAGCACATCGAGATGCTTCCGCTCTCGTCACAACAGAATTCGGACTTTGTCACTCTTTCGACGCCTTCGACCATCGGCGTTGAGCTGTACGGAATAGGTGTGAGTAAGCAAAAGATCGATCTTCGCCAATTTCTGAATGACCGACTCGCGCGAATTGTCAACGATGGTCGATGGTCGAAGGCTTACAGCAAGTCGATCCCCAACGGCAATGACACACCTCCACCATTGGAGCGATACTGAGCACCAATGGCGCTCAATCTTCCAGTCAATCCTCCAGTCGCACCGATGCTTGCAAAGGCAACCTCCGGCCTTCCCGTGGGCGATGGGCTCATATATGAACCGAAATGGGATGGATTCCGTTGCATTGCATTCCGAGATGGTGACGAAGTCGTCCTGGGTAGTCGCAATGAACGTCCGCTGACTCGGTATTTCCCGGAGGTCGTCGAGGCTCTTCGGGCGAACGTGCCCGAGCGAAGTGTCATCGACGGCGAGATCATCATCGCGGGCGACGAAGGTCTCGATTTCGATTCGTTGACGCAACGAATTCACCCGGCGGACAGTCGAGTCAAGAGGCTCGCTGAAGAAACGCCGGCGTCTTTTGTTGCCTTTGATTTGCTCGCACTCGGAGACGCGGACTTACGCAGTGTCGCGTTTTCCGAACGACGCGCCCGATTGGAGAACGCTCTTTCTGATGCGCGTGAACCGGTGCATGTGACGCCTGCAACCCGGGAGCTGGATCTCGCACAGAAGTGGTTCGAGAAGTTCGAGGGTGCAGGCCTCGACGGCATCGTAGTGAAGGCGGAAAGCCTGCTCTACGTGGAGAACAAGCGCGTGATGTTGAAGGTGAAACATGAACGCACGGCGGATTGCGTGGTCGCCGGGTTTCGCTGGCACAAGTCCGGCGGGGTGGTGGGCTCCTTGTTGCTAGGGCTTTTCGATGACGACGCAACGTTGCATCATGTCGGTGTCACGGCATCATTCACAATGGATCGTCGTCGCGAGCTTGTCTCATTGATCGAGCCCTACCGTATGGAGACACTGGACGGGCATCCGTGGCAAGCATGGTTTGGGGAAGCCGAAGTCACGTCCCGTAATGAACCTGGACCCGGTGAACCTGGGCCTGGTGAACCTGGGTATAGCAAATCCGGTTCACGTAAACCCGGTGCAGCGAGTCGTTGGAATGCAAAGAAAGACCTGACGTGGGAACCATTGCGAGCGGAGCTCGTGTGTGAGGTTGCATACGACCACTTGCAAGGCGACCGTTTCCGCCATGCAACGACGTTCAAACGCTGGCGGGAAGACCGCGATTCGAAAAGCTGCACGTATGCACAGCTTGAATCACCGGAATCATTGCCGCTCAGCGAAGTGTTCGACCACTAGTCCTTGCGCGCTTTGCTCGGGGCGACGCGTTTTGCTTCGCCAGGCTGTTTCGCGAAGTTCGGAGGCCAAGGGGCATCGCCCAGTCCACCGGCTTCATCACGGGAAGCCAAATCAAGAAGCGGCTGTAGCGAATGAGCATAATCGTCGATGCCCGCACCCACGTCGCCCAATGTTGCGTAGCGCGCGGGCACAGTCGCAATCGTCAGATCTTCCGGCTCGACGCCGGCAACCTCGTCCCACGTAAGCGGTGCGGAGACTCTTCCCTGCGCGTTCGCGCGCACCGAATACACGCTCGCGACAGTGCGGTCGCGCGCGTTCTGGTTGTAGTCGAGGAAGACCTTCTCGCCGCGCTCTTCTTTCCACCATTTCGTGGTAGCGACGTGGGGAAGCCTACGTTCGACTTCGCGCCCCAAGGCTAGTGCTGCGCGGCGCATCTCGGTAAAGCTCCACTTGGGTTCTATTCGCACGTTGATATGAATACCGCGCGACCCGGATGTCTTGGGAAAGCCCTTGAACGAGTGGTCAGTGAGAACATCGTTTACGCATAGCGCGACTCTTCGCACGTCGGCAAAAGTCACGCCTGGTTGCGGATCGAGGTCTACTCGCAGTTCATCTGGATGGTCGACGTCATCGCGTCGCACCGGCCACGGGTTGAGGTCGAGGCAACCGAGATTCACCGCCCAGATGATGTGTGCAACGTTCGTCGGGCATAGTTCGTCGGCGTCGCGTCCGGACGGAAATGTCACGTTGACAGTCTCGATCCAATCGGGCGCAGTCTTGGGAACCCTTTTTTGAAAGAACGGCTCACCTTCGGCGCCATCGGGGAATCGCTTCAATACAGTCGGTCGCTCACGGACACCGAGAAGGGCACCTTCACCGACAGCGATGTAGTAATTCGCTAGGTCGAGTTTTGTTTCACCGCGCGTCGAGAAAAAAACTTTGTCAGGGTTTGTGATGCGCACCGTTTGTCCACCGGCTTCTATTTCTGCGAATGGTGACGCCATCATTAGCTTGCCTTCTCCGCGTACGCGGTGGCTTTCGGAGTGAAGCGTTTACGCCATCGCCACGGAGTAAGCAGCGCAGCGCGTGGGTTGTCCTCGAACACCCAACGAATAGCGTACCGGCCCCGGAACAAACCGCGAGGTGCCATCTGAATGACAAAGCGCGCGCCGGTCTCATGTCGAACAATGCGCGCGAGTGCCGCTGAGAACTTGTTGTCAAAAGCGAGTCCGCGATTGAGTGCTCGGCGGTATTGGTATGCAACAGCTTCCGGGGCCACTTCACTTGCGATTGCGTGAGCAGCCAGCTCTCCGGTGTCCAGTGCTTGTGCGATCCCTTCGCCTGTAAGTGGATCGACAGCTCGCGCTGCATCTCCAATGAAGAGCACGCGCCCGTGACCGGCTGTCAACAGCTCGGACCGGATGTGCGCGGGGATCGGCCACGCTTTGTGAGGCTCGCTCGGTGTTGCGTTGTCACCAAGCGCCGCGCGTACGTGCGGTCGCTGCAAGATGTCTTTCCATGCGTCCCGCATCCATTGCACGCTTTCACCCGGCTTGCGTTCAATGCCGAAACCCACATTCGCTCGACCGCCGCCGAGTGGAAAAGACCACACGTAACCAGGTAACAGATCGCGCTCGAAAGAGACCCACAGCTTTTCAGCTGCAGGGCCCTCGACGTTCTCGAAGTATTGACGGAACGCATGAATTTCACCGAGATAGGCAGGCCCGTTGGGGACGAGCGCACGTCGGAGCGGCGAGTAGACACCGTCCGCGCCGATGGCAAACGGAGCCGCGAATGTTTCGTTGCCGGCATCGACTACAACATTGCGGCCGCTCACGCGCGCACTGGATAGCGGTGTGGACTCCCGAATGTCAATGTCCGACTTGCGCGCTAGGTCAACAAGCGCAGCATCGAGCTCGACACGTTTCGCGACACCGACGCGCACGCCGCCATCGTGCGGAACATCCAAATGAATTGTGTGGCCCGACGGAGATCGCCAAGTCGTTGTGTCAACTGTCTTCCACGATGGGAGCGAACGGGGATCAAGGCCGAGGGCTTCCAAGTTCCGCAACGCCGCCGTGGTGAGACCGTCGCCGCAGCACTTGTCGCGCGGAAACGATGCCTTGTCGATCACAACAACGGATTTTCCCGCCCGCCGAAGATGGATGGCTGCCGAGACGCCTGCAGGTCCCGCGCCGACGATGATTACGTCACAGTGGATCACTTGCGTTTTCCGTTATCGGTGACGTCGATGACCTCTTCCTCGGCCGGCGGCGGTCGATTGAATATGCGTTCAAAGGTTGACGCGAGGTCAATGTCTTCGAACTCGAATCCGGATTCGAGCAGACGTGCAGGCGCGGCGTTTTGGCTCGCGAGTACGACTTCGTCGGTCATCTGTGCCCCGAGCGCTAATGCAATCATCCAGCGCGGTGAAGGGATCTTTGCCGGTCGGTTCAACGCCTGCGCGAGCGCTTTTGTGTAGTCGACGTTGCGAGCTGCTTCGGGTGCTGCGAGGTTGAACGCTCCGGAAAGATCTTCGGCTTTGAGCAAGTGGACTATTGCCTCGACTTCGTCTTCGAGTGAAATCCAGCTGACAT
>JBBSGY010000053.1:0-9569 GCA_038253645.1 Acidimicrobiales bacterium | reverse complement strand
TGTTGATGAAGTGCCAAGTAACAGGCAGTAGTGCACCGGCAATAAGTGACTTGAATGTGTCACCAATGAGGAACGGTGTAACACCGAGCTCGATTGCCTTCTGCACACTGATGTGGTCGACCGCTGCAAAGTACGTTGCACCGATTACATAAACGATCGCTGAACCTGTGATCATCGCCGGAATCGACGTGATGAAGCTCCGATCCTGTGAACGCTCTGCCAGCTTGCCGACGACCGCTGCGGCGAGGATCAAGCCGATGAGGTATCCACCGGTATGTCCTGTCACGACGTCGAGGCCACTTGAGAGCTCTTTGTCACCTGCGTAGATCGGCAGGAAAAGGCCAAGACCAACGTACAGCGCTTGGCTCAACGCACCGAGGCGCATTCCGAGAGCTGCACCGGCGAGTAATGCGCCGAGTGTCTGGCCTGTGATCGGAATCGGCGTGAAGCCGAGGTCGATCTTGACTTGAGCAAGCAGTGCGGTGAGGGCGGCAAAGCCTATTACCAACACATAATTCCGCGCCTTGATCTTCGGAAATACATCCGAAAATACGACGGGCCGAGCAATAGCAACCATTACACCCTCCAGGTTTCACCAGCGTTTTTCGCTGACCAATGTCGGTTGACTAATTGCTCTGACCGCCCGTTTTTCGAAACGGTTACGTCTTTTGTCGCAAATCTCGTTAGTGCGACTACTAAGTTTCCTTTTGTGAGCACGGTCGCGATTGTCATCGGCATTGTCGGTATCTGCGCGGCCATCGGTATCTATGTCCGTTTTTCGATGCAGGTGAAGCAGATTTCCGAGAAACGAGCCGAGCTCGAGGGCCGTCTTTCCCACCTCGAAGCTCGCCGAAAGAAGGCGGAGCGTCGCATCGATGAGATCACCGAACGCGCTCGCCGACTCGAGAGAGAACTAGCTGAGGCGGTCGCTCGACGCGATGAAAAAGCGGTTGCGAATGCACTTTGGAATTTGGAGTTGGAACGATCAGAGCGTCAGTGGCGCGACGTCGTGTTGCCAAACGAGGTTGAAGGCAATGGCGATTCGGTGAGTTCCGGGCGACGCCTTGCGTACGCGATTCAACACGAAGTGGACCGCCTTCGTGAGGAAGTTGGAGTTGCAATCCGTTTCGAGGGCGATCTGGACTGCGAACTCGGCCCCGAAGCAGCGATTGCGTCCTTGCGGATAAGTGAGGAATTGCTCGCTGCCGCGTCGAAGCATGCTGATCAAGTGGCGGTCGTGCTCGACCAAGGTGATGAACCATCCATCGCAATTCAGTTCCTGTGCGATGGATGGGACGGCGACCTCGCGCTGGAAGACAGCGAAATGGGTGGCAATCTCAAGTCAATGGCGCGCCGGCTCGATGGTTGGATCCGCTACGAACAACCCGACTCGGACACGTTGCACGTGTCGGTACGCCTGCCTGCCGGCAAGCCGCTCGAAGTTGCTCCTGTGCCGATGCAACTCACGTCGTCCGCGTTCGCGGAGAAAACTCCGATTCCAGATCGCTATACAAAATTGAACGAGAACCTCTCGCCACCTTTGCACTGGACGGACGCTCCGCCGGGGAGTGTCGAGCTGGCGCTTACATGCCACGATCCTGACGCGCCCGCAGGTGTATTCGTGCATTGGCTCGTCGCAGGCATCCAGACCGACGCGCCGGGTTCGGACGAGGGCAAGGCTCCTCCAGGTGCGGTCGTTGGGCGCAATGACTACGGCGACGACACTTATGGGGGCCCGCGGCCACCGGTAGGCGATCCGGCTCACCGCTACTTTTTCCGCGTCCACGCCTGCTCGAAGCCGCTGGGGCTTGCGCCGGGATTCAGCGACGAGCAACTCCAAAAGGCACTCTCGGGCTCCGAAATCGCTTCCGCCACCCTCGTCGGCATCTACCAGCGCGTCTAGCCGGGGTCGCCGCCAGCCTGAAACCGTGTGCACTTCGCGCCCGGCCAGGGCACTTTCTACACACACTTCCCTTCTCTGAGTGCTGAGGCGGTACGGAGGAGCGGGGAATCTGCGTCCCGTAGGCTCTCGGGTGGTGTCGTTCGCTTCTACCACTGAGGATCTTGCCTCTGGGCTCGATGCTGCTCAGCATGCCGCGGTCTTTTCGGATGCCGCCCCGCTTTGTGTGCTTGCAGGCGCAGGTGCCGGCAAGACTCGGGTCCTCACTCGGCGCCTGGCGCGCCGCATCGTAGATGGCTCTGCCGAAGCTGAGCACTCGATGGTTCTCACGTTCACGCGAAAGGCAGCCGGCGAGTTGCGCGACCGCGTAAAGATGCTCGGGGTTGTTTCAACTACTGGCGATGACTCGATAACGGTCGGCACGTTTCACGCGGTCGCATTTGCGCAGCTGCGAAGGCGCTGGCTTGACCTTGGTCGCGCCGCGCCGCAAGTTGCGAGCAATCCAACGCGTATCGTCGAGTCCGCGCTCGAGGCACTGAGCTGGGAACGTTCGATCAAGGCGCGTCATGTTGCGGTTGAGATCGCGTGGGCGAAGAGTCGAAATCTCACGCCCGATGACTACGAGGACGGATTGCGACGGTTGCGTCACCGGTCGCCGATTTCGCCCTCACAGGTCGCGAAGATCTATGTGGCGTACGAAGTAGAAAAGCGCAAGCGTGGCGTCGTCGACTATGACGACTTATTGACGTTGATGACAACCGCACTCAATGACGATCGAACCTTTGCGGCGGCGCAGCGTTGGAAGTTTCGTCATTTCTTTGTCGACGAATTTCAAGATTTGAACTTCGCGCAGTTTGCGCTGCTGCGCACGTGGCTTGATGATCGCAACGATTTGTTCGTTGTGGGCGATGCAAACCAGGCGATCTATGGTTGGAATGGCGCGGATTCTTCGTACTTGACCGAGATAGAACGCAATGTTCCGGGCATAGAAACACTCCGGCTCGACACCAATTACCGCTCTACGCCTGAAGTGTTGCGCGCAGCGGCAGCGGTGCTTGGCGAAACGAAGGCCACCGGTTCCGAAGAGTCGGTTGGCATTTCTCCTGCGATCTATGCGCACGTTGACGAAGTCGATGAAGCAATGGGGATCGCACGGCGCGCGCGCAAATTTCATGGCGAAGGTCATCGGTGGGTGGATATTGCGGTTCTTGTGCGAACGAACGCACAACGCGAGCCAATCGAGCGCGCGCTCGCGAAACATGGTGTGCCATATCGCTCTACTGGCGGAGCCGGTTGGATGCGCGAGCCGGACGTGCGTGAGTCACTAGATGCGGTTCGTCAAACACCTGGTTTGAGGCTCGCGCGATGTGCGTCTGATTTCGAGCACTATGAATTGCGCAACGCAGTTCAAGAATGTCTTGCCGATGACCCCGACACCACGGTCGGCGATTTTCTTTCGTGGATCGACATCGCCTCGCGTAACGATGGGCCGGCGTCATTCGGAGCGAACACCGGAGTAACGGTCACGACGTTTCACCGTGCGAAAGGTCTTGAGTGGCCGGTCGTGTTTCTTGCCGGTGTTGAAGAGGGCCTCGTTCCATTCGGCGGTGTCGATTCGGCGCAGGCCGAGGAGGAGCGCCGGTTGTTCTACGTTGCGATTACTCGCGCACGGGAACGCCTGATTCTCACGTGGGCCAAAGAGCGCGAGTCGGTGGACCGCGCGCCGTCGCCATGGCTCATACGGATCGAAAACGCCTCGGGGCCCACCGAACCGGAGCTCGATGCGAGTTCGATTCATGACTTGATAGAGCAAAGTCGAAGTAATTTGGCCTCAAACCTGTCAGATCGCAATGAATCTCGGACGGGGATCGAGCGCTGGCGGGCTGCACGCGCAAGACTTGCAGGTGTGGAACCGCATCTCATTTTGGGTGATTCCGTTATCGACTCGATTGTCGAATTGCATCCAGCGACGAAAGAAGAGCTTGCCTCGATCGAAGGCTTCGGCGCAGTACGTGCCGCATCGGTTGGCAACGAGATCCTCGCAGTATTACAGGGGCAGTAGCAATGGCGTCTCGCATTTACGAGATTGCTGATCGCTACGTAGAGGACTACGCCAAGCTGGACCCGATCTGGGCGACGTTTGTCGGTGTCGCCGGCTACGAGACCGAGATGACCGACTACTCGTATGAAGCCAGTACGAAGCGAGCAGAGTTGCAGCGCCGTACACACGAGCGCATCAACGAAGCAGTAATTGAGACAGATCGCGATCGTATTGCGCGCGACGTCATGATGGAGCGTTTACAGCGCAACCTCGATCGGTTCGATACCGGCGAGTTGTTTCGTGACATGGCGATCATGTGGACGCCGGCTCAAGACATCCGTGAAGTCATCGACACGATGCAAAAGGATTCCAACGAGCAATGGAAGGCAGCGGTCGAGCGTGTCGAGCGCGTTCCGGCAGCTGTCGAGTCATATATATCGTTGCTCCGGATCGGCGCTAAACGTGGGCTCGTTCCCAGCCGTCGCATTGTGCACGCTGTAGCCCTGCAGGCACGCACGTGGTCGGGGATCGAGCCACAAAGCAAGAGATATTTCGCCGGCCTGGTTGATGATTACGAGAGCCGACCTGGTTTCGATCGCAAGATTGCCGACGGGCTACGCAAGGCCGCCGTAGGCGCTGACGGCGCCTACGAGGTACTCGCAGCATTTCTCGTTGACGAGTTCGCGCCATTGGCTCTTGCATCAGGCGGCGTTGGCGCACAGAGGTATGCGCTCGGTGTTGCGAGCTGGTTGGGTGATTCAATCAATCTCGACGATACGTATGCGTGGGGTTGGCAGGAGTTCCATCGTGTCGACGAAGAGGTGCGAAACGTTTGCGCCGAAATCGCGCCGGGAAAGTCGTTGCGCGAAATCATCGAAGACCTCAATGATGATCACGAGCGATGGATTCATGGCGAAGCGGCGCTCGTCGAGTGGCTTCAGGGCTTGTTGGATCGTGCGATCAACCGCTTGAACGGTGAGCACTTCGACATTCCCGAGCCGATCCGCCGGATCTCTGTTCGCATTCCGCCGCCGGGTGGTACGGAGTTGCCGACCTACACGTCACCGTCGGAAGACTTGCGGCGCCCGGGCATTTTTTGGCATCCCACGGATGGCCGCACGCGCTTTCCGATGTGGGCCGAGATCAGCACCGCGTATCACGAAGGCGTGCCCGGGCATCACCTTCAGTTCGGCCAAATCAAGTATCTCAATGACGAACTAACGCGCTTCCAACGGTGCCTTTCGGTACGCGACACGGTTCACGGCAACAGCGAAGGCTGGGCGCTTTATGCGGAGCGCTTGATGGATGAGCTCGGTTTTCTGGAGCGTCCCGAGTACCGGCTCGACATGTTGCTCAAGTCGTTGTTTCGCGCAGCGCGAGTAGTCATCGACATCGGCCTGCACCTGAAGTTGCGCATCCCTTCGAGTGAGCAGTTTCATCCGGGCGAAGAGTGGACGCCCGAACTCGCGGCTGAGTTGTTGCGCGCGTGCACCAATTTCGGAGAGTCGATGATCCAAAGTGAGATAAACCGCTACCTGGGATTGCCAGGCCAGGCGCTGTCATACAAGGTCGGCGAACGCGCTTGGATGCAAGCGCGCGCAGAGCGCGAAAAGCGGCCCGATTTCGACCTGAAGCAATTCCACAAAGACGCACTCGGTCTCGGCCCGATGGGCCTCGCGCAATTGAAAGCCGAATTAGCTCGTTGAGCCATCTGTACGTCGCAGATGAAAATGGTGCTCTACCAGCCTTGTCGCGATGAAGCGTCGCCGATGTCGAGCAGACGTGACAGTTTGCGTTTCACTGACTGGTCTACACGATCGGTGGTAAGGCGGATCTCTGACCAACCACTTACCAGTTTGATCAATGCCGTCGCGATCGCCTCAGGGCCATGCGTGTCAACCAACACCTGTTGCTCAGCAATCGCGTGCTCGGCACCACGGGCCCACGCGGCACAACATCGGAGCACGAGTGTCAAGCCGGTGGTGGCTGTCTGAGCCCACACTGCTTGCTCGACGTCGTCCAGCTCTACGTCGGGCGGCGGCGCCTCTGGTGAGCTTTGCCGTGACAGCAACCGCAATTGCAACTGAAACTGCCATCGGCCCGGGCGTATCTCGGCCAGTGTGAGTGACCCCGTCTCCGATACCGCCCACAGCAACTCGAATTGTTTGCCTTCATCGTCTGTGGTGACGACGCCCTGTGTGATCGCCCATCTGCCGTCGACGTCTGTGTTATGCCGGATGGCGTCAGGTTGCCAGTTTCCGGGAAGCGCGAGCACATACAGAGGAGCTCGGTGCCCGTAGAGCTCGTATGCGATAGCGGCAGGAGATTCGCGCGCCAACTTGTGTGCCGGCAAGCTTTTACGATCGGCAACGTGTTGCCACGTCGACATCGTTCGCTCGTTTGCAGTGCGCTCGATGTCTCGGTTGTGCCGCGCACTGCGCCGAGGCGAGGCGGATGAAGAATTCACACTCGGACGGGTGACCTTGGCCGTCGGAGTCGCGACAGGCTCGGGCTTTTTCTCCACAACCTCGACCTGTTCGGGTATCGGGTCTTGCTTCGGTGGCAGACATGACATGCAACCGAGACGATCTTTTCCGGCAACCAGCGGTTTGGGTGCAGCGCAATGCGGACAGACGACCTGCGCGAAACGTGCAGTTGGGCACAGCCAGTGAAGCGTGAGCGGGTATGCGCGGGACCCGCGCCGGACCGTGACCTTCAGCACGTATCCGGGAACGCCGACATGGTGCATGCGAAAGGGGTTGACGTTCGCATCAGGTCGAAACTTCTCTTCGATCTCGGCTAGGCGCCGCTGACGTTCGGTCGTCACCGATTCCACCTGTGTCTCGAGCAACGCCTTTCGATCTTCGGCTGCAGTGCGTATTCGCTTTCGAAGCGATCCGAGACTCTCGTTGTAGTAACGCTCGGCGCGATCAAGTTCGCCCGCAAGCAGCTCGCGAGACGAGAGTGCGAGCTCTTCGAGCCGCTTACGCGTGTGTGTTGCGAGCGACGCCTCGCCTACGCGCAATGCAGCTTCGACATCAGCTGCGAGCACACGGTGTCTCGGTGGTCCGTGATCGGGATCACGGACAGCCTTCGAAAGCAGATCCGCCACCTCGTCATCAAGAAGCGCAGCGGGTTGTGTCGCAACCCAAACCTCCGCGGCCTCTTGGAAACGTTCGTCGAATGACACGCTGTAAGTCATCTGGGCACCGATGCGAATGACAGGGATGTAGACGGGTAGCGGGATGCCTTCGCGGTCGATCCGGCCATGATCGAAATGCACCTGATTCCTTGCATGTTCGAGCATTTGGTCGGCATCGGGCTGCTTGGTCTCGGGCCATCGAAGACGTACATGTCCGACGTCACCATCTGAGAGCACGCGCTCGGCGGTCTCCAGGAGCAGCGGGTTGCCGGCGACGAGCAACAGTGAGCCCGGTTCTTCGCGAGCGACATCGGGATCGGCGGTTGCCAACACGTCTTCGGGAAGTCCGTCTTGGTTCTGCAACGCGAACGGCAGCACGGCGAGCACCGCACGACCGTCTTGCTCGACGAGCCCGCCTTCGGTCTCGACATGATGGATCCAAAAAGCCAGGCCGGGATCTGTCACTTGTCGTCGTCCTCCGGCAACAGGCCGTCGAGATGCTCACGATTGCCGAGATAAGCACGTCGCGCTCCTGCGATCTCGTCCCCGAGTTGATCGAGACGCTGGTCGCGCTCAAGGTCGTCCGCGCTGTCGACATGCGTTGTGTACACGAGCGATTCGAAGTCGAAGTCGTCGTTTACTCGACCAAGGATCATGTCGAGCTCGCCTATGACCAGCTCGAACAAGTTGATCTTCTGCTCGAGCACGCGCAAGATCTGCTCTTCAAGGCTTCCCTTGTTGACCAAATTCATGAGCAACACGTCGTGGTCTTGCCCGATGCGATGAATGCGTCCGAGCCGTTGTTCTATCTGCATCGGGTTCCACGGCAAGTCGTAATTGACGAGCACGTGGCAGAACTGCAAGTTGCGCCCTTCCCCGGCCGATTCCGTTGTCAGCAGAACCGGCGTGTCTTCGCGAAAGTTCGCTATTACGTGCTCCTTCTCCCGACGCGTGAGGCTTCCGTCGTACGAGACAGCGGCGATTCCCGAATCGGTGCATGCTCGCTGCAGTGACGCGATCGTTTCGCGGAACGCGGAAAACACGACGACCTTTTCGTCGCTTGCGAGGTGGCGTCGCAAGATCGCCTCCATAGTGGCTGCTTTCGTGGTGTTCGTGATCTCGGACGCGAGCGTTGCGAGATCGTGCCACCCGACTTTCTCGAGCGTCGAGCGCACGGCTTGCGGGCTCGATCCGGCCATACGCGCCACGCTGCGAAGAGCGAACGTTCGAGAAGACGACGCTTCGCGACCCTCTTTGCGAACGCGTTCGGAGATGAGCTCGTAGAGTTCGGCTTCGTCGTCGGCCGGCGCAACGCGCACGGTTTCGGCAAGACGTCTTGGCAACATGAGAGCTACCTCGCTGCGGCGATGCCGAATCATTACCTCACCCAAGCGAGGGCGCAGTGCTTCGATGTCGCGCACAAGCTCTCCGTTGGCTGTCGAGCCCGACACGCGGTGTCGCTTGCGAAACTCGGCTGCGCTTCCGAGGAGCCCGGGTGCCACGAGATTCACGAGACTGAAGAGATCATTGACGTCGTTCTCGACCGGCGTCGCGGTGAGTAGCAACAAGAAGCGCGATCGGAGCGAGCTTGCGAGCTTCGCGGAGGCGCTCTTGGGGTTCTTCAGCCGGTGCGCCTCGTCGAAGATCACCATGTCCCAAGGCTCGGCGCTCAATTTCTCCGCCATGTTCGTGCGACGCGCGGTCGCGAGAGACGCGATTACGAGTTCATTCGCGCCGCCGCCGCTCGCTGCCCCGTCCACATTTGCCGTCGAACCGTTGAGAACTTCCGAGGGGATCGCAAACTTCGTTTCGAGCTCTTCGCGCCACTGCTCCACCAGACCGGCCGGAACGACGACCAAGGTTCGTTTGGCGAGGCCCCGCAACCTGAGCTCGGAGACTATGAGGCCGGCTTCGATGGTCTTTCCGAGGCCGACTTCGTCGGCGAGGATCGCTCTTGCACGCAACAGCCTTAGCCCACGCTCAGCTGCCTTGAGCTGGTGCTCGAACGGCTCGAATCGTAGGGTCGGTAGTGAGGCGAAGGTCTCGAAACCCGGCCGGCGCCAGACCTCGAGCGCCTCGTCGACGAGCTGCGAACGATCGAGATCGACCTCTACGCCTTCCAGACGTTCGAGCAAACCGCCGAGCCGATCTATCAGTCCATTCGTCTGCGTCACTGCCATCTGTGTCACTGCGACTGCAAAATCTCGACCATCAAAATGATTATCCCACCGACGAGTCGAACGCCGAACAAGGTGGTTCGCCGGCACTACGTGTTCAGCTAACGCGGTGGCGCGTTGTGGGCTCGCCGATGGTTCCTCTGCGATGCAAATTTGATTTGGTTCACAGGTTCGTCCACCCTCGTTCTTGTGCCTCGCAAAATCCGCCTTCTCTGTCTCGCCGTCGCAGCCGTTGCCCTGGCCGGTTGCGGCAGCTCGGCCGGCAAACCTCAGTCGCCCTTCGGCCAACAAGAAATGCCTACGACCGTC
>JBBSGY010000052.1:0-9614 GCA_038253645.1 Acidimicrobiales bacterium | reverse complement strand
TGTCGACAAGCAGGCAGGACTGGAGGCCGGCTCGCGTCTGCCGCGAGTGACGGGGTGGTCGTCAGCCTGCCAGTCAGGAAGTAACGCCGTAGCCGACAGCGTCCTCAGGCGTCATCGGAGCGGGTTCTTCTCAGGACCTCACTACCGTTGCAGGCGCAGCTCGGCGTCTGCAACACGTAGCCTGAGCAAGCTCGCTTCAGGAGCACGCACCGCCCTCGTCCCAGAAACACGAGCTAGAGTCCGTTGGCATATTTCTTGCTCGTTTTGCTCGGTTTTGGGGGGTTCTTGTGACAGACGCTGCGGTCGACCAAATGCAAGTGATCATCGCTCAGGGAACGGGGGCGGCTGAAGATGACTGGCCCGGCTACCCGGCGTCGACACCGATCTTCGTCGAGGAACTCGCTCGGGCCGGACTGGCCGTCGAGTACGAAACACCCGATGGTCCCCATCCGGTCTTGGAGCTGCGGTCCATACAGGAGATCTTGTTGCCGGTCCTGATGTTCGTTTCCGACGTGGGAAGCGAGGTCGTTGCCGCCGGTGTCGTGGCAGCCCTTGCTGCTTCTGCCAAGCGGTTCGGGTGGAAGAAGACGGACAAGATCGCTCTCCCCGTGGAAGACAGGCGCAACGGTGAGGTGTCGGTCACGGTTCGTATCGAAGGTGATTACGAGGCTGTGGGTCACCAGTTGCAGGCCATGCTACACGCGTCGAGCAAGCCACTCGATTGATCCCGTGACTTCGAGCGTTGACGCGAGAAGTAGCTATTTCATTGCGGTAGGCGTTGAAACATATCGGAACTTCACCGATCTAAAACGTGTCGCTGAAGACGTTCGTCTGATGCAAGAGCTGTTCGTCGAAATGGGATACGAACTTGCCTGCCCGGAGCTTGCGTCGGTGTGTGCCGGGCCTTCGTCGATTGACATCGACGTCACCCTCGAACACTGGATCATCGAGAAGAATTTCACCGAAGACGACACGGTCGCCATCTACTGGGCGGGCCATGCCGACGTGGAAGGCGGACAACACCTTTTGCTGTTGCCGCATACGGAGGTGACGGGCAACGGTTCACGGGTGATCACCCGGACAGCATTGCCCACAAGGGATCTCGGCGGCATCGTTCGATCGTCCGACCTCACGGGCAAGGTGATGGTCTTGCTGGACGTTTGCTTCGCCGAAGACGGCACGGAGCAGATGATGGACGAATGGGCTACAGGAGTAGTCATAGGACGCGAGACGAAAGCGGAGTCGACCAAGGCAATTGCCGCACTGGCAACAGCGCTCTCTGGAAGGCAAGCGGCAAGCGGCGTGTTCGCACCGGCACTCGAGGATCTCGTGCGCGGAAGCACCTTTGCCCTCGCCGGCGAGTGGATCCATCTCAGCGCTCTAGTCGAGACCCTCCGCACTCGTATCGCGAGCACCAGTCCACAGAAGATCGGATTTCAGATCAACGATCGTGGACGTGATCACAATTACTTCCGCAATCTCAGTACCCGGGTGGCTCCCGTGGCAGGTGACGACGAGCGCGACTTGGAGGAGTTGAGAGAGGCGCACTGGCGTCAGGTCGCATCCGGTGCTGACGAGGGCGAAGGTGTGAATGCCGACTACTTCAGCGGACGTCAAGACCTACTCGACGCACTGACAGTCCGCCTCGACGCACACGGTTCAGGTATGACGGTGGTCACCGGGTTAGGGGGCACCGGCAAGTCAGCGGTGCTGGCGAGGCTGCGGAGCGTGTACGAAGCCCGCATCGACGCCTCCGTTCGCGTGACCGGCATGCCACTCGGTGACCTGACGGCTTCACTGGCGCGCCAGCTTGGGGGTGGCTGTGGGGCTGACGACCTCGCAATCCGGGTACGAGAGTCAGGCCGGCTCGTGTTGCTTGTCGACGCGCTCGACGAGGCGAGCCAGCCTCTCGAAATCGCCTCGTGGTTGCGGCGTATCTGCCGCATCAGCGGTGTGCATGTGATTGTCGGCACCCGCCCGAGCGACGACATCGTGACCAAGCTCGGTTCCTCACCGATCAGCTTCCGCGACCAAGACCACGTGTTCGACTTGGAAGGCAAATGGTTCGACCCCAAAGCGCTCGAGTGCTACGCGCTGCGCCGGCTGACCCATCATGGTGCTTCACCGTTTCGCTCCGACATCGAGGCCGCGAGACGGCGTGCGGGCGCAGTGGCCAAACAGGCGGGTACATCGTTTCTCTTGGTGCGCTTGGTCACGCGATCGTTGATGGAGTTTCCCGAACTCCCTGATGATGAGCTGCCGACGACGGTGAAGCAAGCGCTCTTGGGTGACATCGAACGACGGCCCAATGCCGAGATGTTCCGCCAGCTACTTGCGGTGCTGTCGTTTACTTACGAAGGGCTTACTCCTGGATCGCTCTGGGCGCGGATCGCCAACGCGGTTTTCGACGCTCAGTACGACGCCATCGACGTCGAAGAGCTCTGCAATCAGCGCGGCTACTACCTCACCCGTGATGTGGGTAAAACCGAGGTGGCTGGTCGCAATGTGCTGCGCCTTTACCATAAGTCCTTGGCTGATGCGCTGCGCGAGACGGTAGAACTGGATTCGGTCGGTTTGCACACTCGCATCGTCGACTGCTTGCTCGCTTCGGTCCCGACAGATACGAAGGGACGCCGCAACTGGGTATCGGACACGATGGACCCCTACGCCCTGCGTCGACTCGGAGCACACGCATCTGCCTGTGGGCGTCTGGACGAGTTGCTCACCGAGGTCGGTTTTTTGGTGGCAGCAGAACCCTCGCTGCTGTTGCCCGAGCTGCGTCACGCCAACTCGATTCAAGGAGAGGCGATGGTCCGGGCGTACCGTTCGGTCGTCCACCGGCTGGCCGCGGCAGAGGATCTGTCGACACGGGCTGCATACCTCGAGCTTGCCTGGTTAGGAGCACCATGAGCAGCATTGACGCCCAATTCGACGAGCTGCAGTTGCGCGACCGCGTCTGGCGACCGATCTACGCCTGCTTGCAACGCGCCAGCAGTCAGGTCTTCGAAGGTCACACCGACTCCGTCGAATCGGTAGCGCTCGGCACCATCGACGGTGAAGCGGTGATCGTCTCGGGGTCAGGTGACGGCACCGTGCGTCTCTGGCGCCTCGACGGCAGCGAGCCCGACGTCTTCGAAGGTCACACTGGCATCGTCAGATCGGTAGCCCTCGGCACCATCGACAGTGAAGCGGTGATCGTCTCGGGATCATGGGACCGCACCGTGCGTCTCTGGCGCCTCGACGGCAGCGAGCCCGCCGTTGCGCCGATGGATGCGCCGACAACCTGTTCCGCCGCCGGCGATCTTGTTGCGGTCGGCTTCGACAGGAGTCTGGCTGTACTCCAGCTCTATTGACCAGACTGAAGCGACGATCCAGGGAGCGCCCGAGCCGAAAAACAGCACCGATATGGAGCGTGCATGCGAACATGGATCCGTTTTCCTCAATGGTCGAGCGCCGGACGCGCGATCTTGGTGTGTAATCCCTGACACCTCCCCTGCAATAGCAGCTGACCAACGGACACACACGAATCTGACTCGAATCCGGCGGATTGCACGACGGGTACATCGGCCTGCGACACAGGCGCCCTGCGCAGACTCACATCGACATCGTGGAGGAGGAGCTTCGCCTTCCGTGTCTCGAGCGCCCCTCCTACGAGTTCAAGACTCACGAGATCAACTCCAACCGCAGGCTGGTCGATCTCTTCGTCCTCGGGAAGCTCGCCATCGACGACATGTCGACGAGCATCCGGTCGGCTATCTCGACGATGAATGGTGCAAAGTACTCGTACGTCAGATCGTAGGACTCACCGAGCACATATCGGGATCGAGAATCAGTGAGGCGCCGACTCGACAACACGGCATCGATCGCTCGCTGCTTACGCTCCGAATACTCGCTCACCGCGATACTTCTGAAGTGTCAGCGCGCTGCGCGCTGCGAGGAACCGTGCGCCCAGCACGTAGCCCTGAAGTCACAGTCGCAACACACTCACGTTCAGACAGGCCGATCGACATGCCCGCCTGCAGCAATCGATCGGTCACGTCGATTTCGGACAACAGGCCGGAACCCACGATCTGTCCGAGGTTGAACGCCGCCCGGTTCAGGGTGTCGTTCCTTGTTCCCTCTCCGGCATGTTGCACTAACCGAAGTTCTCCGGCAACGGCTGCTTGTGCCCAGCGGCTCGACCGGATTGTCGATACATCCGGCACCGACACCACACGTTCACGTTGCGGCTCACGCAAACGCTCGACCATCCAGTCCGGCATTGCTGCAAGCGGCAGATCCGCTGCAACGTGATACGGATGGCCGCTGGCATGGATACTCGGCGGTGCAATGACATAGCCACCATCACCACGGATGTCGAGACCCGGACCGAGCTTGCTACCGGCGATGTTGCGTACCTCGTGTCCGGGATGGGTGAAGTAGAAGTGGAGTCCATCTGAACCAGTGCCGACCACATACGTCTGCGGCAATGACTCGTGCTCGTTGGTCAACCGGCGCAAGCTGTCGAGCCCGCCATGCGCCGGATCGACATCGAGAACGACGATGCCGCTCTCCCGTCCCGTCCGGACAGCGACGTTGGCCTTCGGCCATCGCTGCCACCACGAGCGCACCACGTCGAGCTTCTTCGATGCCGAGTGAAGGCCACGCCGTACGACTGGATGCTTGCCAGGTGATGCACACCTTTCGAGACCGCACGTACAGCCACCCGAGTTGGGTAATACGACATGACACGGCAATACTGCCCAACCAGATTCCGCATATTTGATCGCAGCCTCGACAGGACTTGTCAGCAAGTAATTCTGAAGCGTCACTTCACTCATGACACCCTCCTTTCAGTCGGAGACGCAAGCGCCCGTAGTTCGGACTTGTTGAACCACGGGCGCAAGCGAATGTGTGCAGGCAGCTCGGAGCCGTAGAGCAATACGGCTTCGTTGACCCGGATCCGACGCAGTACGTCGATCGGTGCTGCAGCCCGATAAGCCGTGTGCTCAGAAATAGAACGGCGATCACCCCCAAGATCCCTGGAGTAGTTCCGCTCGGTGAGTGCGATGTCACCAATGAGGCGGCTCACATAAGTCAGCGTCTGCTCATCGGCGATCCCGGTGCCGAACAACTTCGCCCGGTGATTGTTGAGCACGGTTTGCGCACGATCCCGGTAGATCGCTTTGATCTGCGCCAAGTCCTGCCACACCGTGACCAAACTGATCCCGTGACTGCGTGCCGTGGACGCATACGTGTGAAGATCCCGAAGAGGTGCAGTGTTGCCAGCTTCATCGAGCAAGACCAGACACGGATGCAGAAGTGTGCCGTCGTTATCAACGGCAACGTCGTATGCCGTGCGGATTGCTTGTTGCACGAGCGTCGTGAGAACCGGACGCAACCGTGCTTGTTCATGAGATGTTGCGACTACGTAGATCGTGTTGTCGCCAGACAACCATTCATCGAAGTCAATGTCGCATCGCTCGGCAGCATCACATACCGCTGGGTCTGAATATGCGGACAAGATGTTCTGCGCGGTGGCGAACACGGAGTCCCGCAGACGTTGGTCTTTGTCCCACAGTGACCGTGCCGAAACCAGCGGCGCAAACCGCTCACGCATCGAAGTCTCTGCAAGCAACTCAGACTCGACCTCGAACCGGACCATGCGTTTGGTCTCGACTTCGATCTGTTCATCGAGCTGCGCGTGGAAGACCGTCGGCCATTCCGAGATGGGCTGCTCGGCATAGTCGGCCAGTTCACCACCTTTGTGCAGGAACCATTCACGCATTCCGGCGATCGCCTTCGGACGGATCTCGGTGTGCACCTTCTTGCGTCGCCGAGTGCCTTCGTCAGACGCGACGATTGTGTCGATCTCGTCATCTATTGATGCGGCCCGCCGCAAAGCCGCTTCGACAGCGGTTTGTTCCTGCGAGTCAATCCATGCAAGGACATCAGCGATCGTCCGCTCGGTCGTCGCGGCAGCGAACAGGTATGGGGCGAGAGCCTTGCGGGCCTGGGTGTACCAGTAGTCGCCGTCGGACACCGTGTCGATGCGGGGTTGTGCTGCCTCACACATCCACGCCGCCATTTGTTGTGCGCCTTGCCAGTCTTCGCAGACAATCAGCGGCGTCCACATCGCACCGGGCTGACCAGAACAGTTTGTCGGGTCGTAGATCCACACCTTTCCTTTGCGTCGACGGTGCTCAACCGTTGCTGCAATGAGATCTGCCTTTACCGACGTTGCGATCAGCGGACCATTCCATTCGAGAATTGCGGGAATAGCGAATCCTGCGGTCTTCCCACATCCGGTCGGACCGACAACCGCAAGGCTTGTCTGCTCTTCGGTTGCAAGTAGACGGCGCTTTGCGTAGCCGAGCGTCAGTCGTCCGGATTCGGGTTCGGACACATGCAATTTCGACAACGAACGTGCCGACGCAAATCCTTCGTGCCCACGGACGCCAAGCTCACCCTTGCCGTTGCGATTGAGTACCCATCGAGTCGAATACGTGCCAAGAGCAAGCAGACCCAGGAACAGCATGCCTTCGACGAGCCAGAACGCAGCTGTCGATATCGAGACGGTTGCAGGTTCGTCCCACGCAGCTGCAGGTTTGTCCATATTGGCCGGGATGCGAACAAGCGCAGCCAAGCTGTCGGACACGCTTGCGTCGAACAGGCCGCCGGAAACCGCTGCGGCAATAGACGCACCGGCGTGGAACACCACACTGGTGGCAACGATTGCAACCAACACGCCAGCGAGCACACGGCTGTCGCCGCTCCCCGAGCCAGCTGGGCCGCTCATGCCGACACCATGCGGGAATCGGTGTCACAGAGAGCCGCTTCGCCCGAGGCGACCTGATGCGCAACAACCGCAGTCCGTTCGCCGACCTTCCAGATCGCCCGACCTCGACACAGCTTGCCGAGGAGTTCGGCTTCCTTGCCGTTCAGACCGAGCATCGATCTGGCCTCCGCAAGTTGATCGGTCGCCTGGCGGAACAGCACACGAGTCTGCGCATCGGCAAGCAGACCTCCGGCGATCTTCGACGCCGCCGTTCCGTCATCGGCTTGTGCGCGCAGGTCAGACAAGCGGTGCAAGACCAACACATTGGCGACACCAAAAGCCCGACCCAGCTTCAGCGACGACTGCAGGTATCGACTGGTCGACTCATGAGCGAGCAGTGCCCAAGCCTCATCAAGAACCTGGATCTTCTGGCCACGTTCGGGACGACGGACGATCGAGCCGAGCCATGCCGTCGTGGCGACCATCACCGCGGCCAGTGCATTCGGTTCGTGGTGCACCGACGACAGATCGATGACCAGGCCACGCTCGGCGCTGTCAATCGAAACGGTGCTCTGCCCGTCGAACATTCCCCGCAAGTCACGGTCGAGCAACTTGCCGAGGCCGTACCGGGCAGTATCGAGCTGGCTCGCAAGTTCACGCTCGCCGCACCGTGCTCTGTCGGTCATCACCGAGGTCGGAGACGCAAGAAGATCTACAATGTCAATGAGTGTCGGGGTTCCGCCGTGACTCGAAACGATCTCGCTCGCCCAACCAACGGCTGCATCTTCGACGGGCGACAGGTCACGGCCGAGCACTGTCGACAACAGGGCTGAGGTCATCGTCGATCGTTGACGGGCCTGGCTTTCGAGATCGATACCCGGTGCAACATCGAGCGGGTTGATGCGTACAGTTCCACCAGGGTGAAGGTCGACGACTTCGAGACCGAGTTCGTTGGCTAGCGGTCGGTACTCACCTTTCGGATCGGCAATGGCAATCCAGCGGCCCAGCACGCCAGCGGACCGATGCAGGAACGTCTTTACAGCAGTCGACTTACCCATGCCCGGTTCACCGGCAATGACCATGTTCGGATTGGTGACGAGCCCCGCCCGGTAGGCGTCGAACGGATCGAACCAGAAACCCGCTCCACCAGTGAGAAGGTTGTCACCGAGGTACACACCGTCGGTTCCGAGACCGACCTCGGCCATGAATGGGTACAGCGCACGAAGGTGGGCAGTCGTCGTGCGGTTGCGACCGAGTGCGAGCTGTCGCATCTGTTTGCGGACAATGCGGCGGATCATGACAACGTCCTTGATGCCGGACCACGACCGAGCGGAAGGGCAAACACCAGCCCGACGTCGTGACATGCGTCCAGCGACACGAGACCCATGCCGCACTGTGCTGCCTTCTGCTCATAGTCCGTACTGTTGGTTCGCAGCTGCACAACATCAGGCGCAGTGACCGTGACAAATCCGGCGTACATGAACTCGACAAAGCCGGATGCCAGCTCTTCTTCACGTTCGGAAATCGCAACAGCCGTGCGCTGGTGTTCGACTCCGACACGAAAACCCGCACGGGTGCGTTGTGCTTCGTCAGTCGTCGCCTTCGTGGCATCACGTTCGACCCGGCGTCGTGATTGCGACGGCGCTACGGGTTCAGCAACGATGGTAATTGTCCGAGGGCATTTGTTGCTGAAGACGCACGACTCCATCCAGTCGGCATGGACATCGAGACGCGGCCACTCGGCAACCTGATACGTGTGGTGCACGTTGTGGCCAACACGTACCCAATTCCAATCCAGCAATGCCGAGCGAGGCATCGGCTTTGCGTCTTCTTCGCCGATCATCCCTGCAAGCGTGCGTGCGGTCGAGTGCTGACCGGGCTTCGGATCGAGACGAACCGACACAGCGTGACTGATCTCATCTGCTGACAGCGGAACATCGACATCGAATCCCGCTTCAACGAGGCGTCCGGTGAACGCACACAGCTCGTCGAGCAACACGCCGATCCCGGCATCGATGGGACTCCGTGAGCCCGTTACGCGTCGCAAATCGATGACAACGGTGATCGAGCACTCGTGCATCACTGCGTGACGGCGGCGGTTTGTGACCAGTTCGTCGTAGCTGGCAAGTGCGGCTGATCGATTCGCTGCATTACGAGATGCGGGAGCAGCGGTCGCAGTCGATGCCCGCTCCTGCCAGATGACTCGCTTGATCAGTCGACGTTCGCCGGCGAATGCACCGAGAGCATCGCCCCAACCGGCGAGAAGACCGTCCTGTTCGGACTGCTCACACAGCGAGAACCGCCGTGCACGAACGGGAAGGGTTGCAGATACGGTCCGGTCGTCGTGATCGACGACTACTCCGACACCTGCGTCGTCCAGGCGGGCCGTCCAGTCGGGCAACGGAACTTCACGAATCTCGAATCCGTCGAGGAACGACGGAAGCTCGTTGGCAGATCCATCAGCGGACCACTCACGGAGCCCGAGCACATCGAGAGCGAACCATCGTCCGTAATGGCCGATCTTCTCGTGAACGGGATTGCCGTTCCAGCGTCCAAACGTTGCAACAAGTGCAATCACCAAGGGAACGAAGACGAAGGCCAGTGGAATACCGGCATCGAGACAAGCACCGGCAGCAAGCGTGCCGCCTGCAAGTGTCAGGCATTGCACACCGTTGAGGCCGAAGATCCATCCAGTTCGATCTCGTGGAGCAAGGCGATACTGCGATGATGTTTCCTGTGGTGATCGCAGTGAATCTGACCCATAACCATACCGGCTTCGTGCCTTTCAAAAGATATGTCGATTCGCAAACGATCACCACAGAGACAATCCAGCCGAGCGAACGTGACCTAATAGGAG
>JBBSGY010000051.1:0-9671 GCA_038253645.1 Acidimicrobiales bacterium | reverse complement strand
GCCTTTGTCGACTCGCCCTCAAGTAACCCGTCCCAAAGGTCGATTACTGAGCCGTGGCAAGACAATTTGAACGTATTGCGGGCTCTGTCGTGCAACGAGTGATTCTTGCTTCTGGGATTTTGGGGGTGGTCATCGCGGGTGTGATGGCGCTTTCGCCCGTGACGACGAGCATAAAAATCGGTGGAATCGTTAACTTGTCGACCACAGTTCAATGTGGGCCCGCTCTGACGGCAGCCTTCCACGACGATTCTGATACAGCAGGAGCCCGGTTACTCGGCGGCTCGGCTGGTGATTGCGCGGCAGCGGGAGCCAATCGCCTGGTTTCTGCCGGTGGCATCGGCATGCTTTCGATTCTGGGCGCCGTTGGTTGTGCCTTGGTAATCGGATTGCCGAATCGACGACCGGACACAGACATGGATTCGCAAGTTGACGACGGAGCGCCGGAAATCAGTTAACGGCGCATCGTATTGTGTCGCGCGGTTGCTGCTGCGATTTCAAGAAGTTCGAATGACGCCTTATCCGTTGCAAAAATGCCACCAACGTCACTGCGTACATCTAATCGATCAACTCGCGATTCCAACGTTCGTCCTTGATATATGGCGGCCATGCCGCCCGCCTCTTCAACCGCAAGTTTGAGGGCTGCGAAATCCCACGGTCCTCCTCGTGGTAACAAAACCCCACCAAGACCCCCACTTGTCAGGAGGCAAATTCCAGCCTGCACAGTCGCGTCCAAACGGCGTACGACCATCCCTTGGCGTTCAAGTTCGCGGGTAATGGGAATGGTCAGTTGATCATCAGGGTGTCCATTTACGAAAAATGAGTTGCGAGCCTCGTTCGGACGATGATCAATCACAAGCCGATTCCACGAAGCTGCAGCAAGCCTGTTCTCGCTCTCGCGAATCTCAAATGCCGATTCAGAATATTCGACGAGCGCGTCTCGCGGAGCCTTGCAGCCGTTAGATTGGAAATCCCATTCGTAACTGCCTCTGTCTTTTTCGACAAGGACGAGAACACCGGTCAACGGGTTGTACAGAGCGCCGAAAACCGGATCGCCGTCATCGCAACGCGCGATCGATATGCAAGTTACCGGCACTTTCAGCTGCAGACCGATCCCAGTTCCGTCCACTGGGTCGAAGATCCACGTCCGTGGCGACTGTGAACCTGAATCATTCGATTCTTCACCCATGCGACTGTCGTCGGGAAACCTCTCGGCAATCAATCGGTGGAGCACGTCATCGATCTCGCGGTCGATCCTTGTCACGGCAGTTCCGTCGAACTTCTGGTTTGCATAATTGTGGTCGGCGCTATGAAAACCAATCAGCAAGGTTTCGCCGGCAGCTACCGCCGCCCCGGCCGCCCATAGAGTCTCATCGGAGAACAGCGGCGACTCGACCACTCGTCGCGTGGTTAAACGTAAGCACTCCATTTCCCGGCATTGCCGTCTCGCTCGTATCAAGTTACCTCGATCATGAACGCGTGCATAAAGCACCAGTTGTTCTGACGGCGGAGTCTTGCGGATAGGTTTTGCGCATGGATCAAATCGAAGGCAACAAGATCGCTTTTATTCAATCGACGTGGCACGAAGACATAGTTGACCAGGCCCGCATTGGGTTTTTGGATGAAATGACCAAGCTCGACTACGACGAGTCTGCGTTGCAATTCTTTCGTGTCCCCGGATCTTTCGAAATCCCCCTACACGTGAGTCGTATGGCTCGTAGCGGAAAATTCGTGGCTGCAGTAGCCGCGGGAATGATTGTGAACGGCGGCATCTATCGTCATGAGTTCGTTTCAACTGCCGTAATAGATGGTCTGATGCGCGTTCAGCTCGACTTGGATTTTCCTGTCTTCTCGGTGGTCCTGACTCCGCAAAATTTCCATGAGACTGCCGAGCACGAGCAGTTCTTTACTGATCACTTTGTCACGAAGGGAGCCGAAGCTGCGCGCGCCTGCGTGATGACGCTGAAATCGCTGCGCGGCATATAACTTCGAGATCATGAGGACTTCGAGGTCATGAGACTTCTTCTCACATCGGAAGCGTTGGCGAACAACGAACTGGCCGGGGCGCTCGAAGACCTCGCGAACAGTAAGTTGTCCGAGTTGTCGGTCGCCTATGTGCCGACGTCCGCCCATCGCGTTCTCGGCGACAAGTCGTGGCTCATGAAAAACCTCATCAGTGTTTGGAGTCGAGGTTTTCGTTCATTCGACATTGTCGAACTAGCCGCACTCGACCCGAGTGAGTTCACAGGGCGACTTTCGAGCGTTGATGTCATCGTCATGGGCGGCGGTGACTCGCATGGTTTGATGGACCAAATTGAAGGACGAGAGTTGACTGCCGGCATAACGGAATTGATCGCCACACGCGTCTACGTGGCTACCAGCGCCGGCGCCCTGTGTCTAGCACCGGACCTTGCCGTTGCGCCTGCGCCGCACTCTGACCTTCTGACAGAACTGCGTGAGTCGAAGCCAAGACCGGGTCTCGGAATGATCGACTTCTATTTTCGGCCGCATCTCAACGACCCCTTCCACGAGACATCCAACGAGGCCCTCTTGCGCAAGGCGGCTTCATCACTTTCACTGCCCATCTATGCAGCCGATAACGAGTCAGGATTCGCCGTCGTCGACGGTTCTGTGACCGCCGTCGGGACGGGGCGCACCATACGGATAGAGCCGGGGACGAGCAACCCCTAGAAAGCCCGCGCAGCACAAGCAGTTCTACGACTGGGTGTAACTCGCTTGGCAAATCATTCCAACCCTGTGTGGCGGACCTTGCGGGCGACTACTTGCAAGCACGGTGAATTACTAGAGCGCTCGCCGGGTTAAGTCCTCCAAGCGAGAGGGTACGGTGGCTACGTGAATATTGGAATCATCAGCACGAGTGAGATTGCATTGCGTGCCCATGTTCCGGCTCTACATGCGCTGCAGGATGTCACTCTTTGGAGCGTGTTGAGTAGGGATCGCGATCGCGCTTTGGCCTTCGCGAGACAAGCAAATTGCGCGTCGCCGGCTCCTGCATACGATGACTTGGACTCGTTCCTCGCTGATCCACTCTTGGATGGCGTGATTGTCACTAGCCCAGACAAGTTGCACGCGGAGCATGCCATTGCTTGTGCATTTGCAGGCAAACATGTGTTGGTCGAAAAACCGCTTGCAACCGAGATGAATGCCGGTCGGCGCGCGATCGATGTGTGTCGTTCACAGAACGTGGTTCTCGCCGTGGGGTATCACCTGCGTTGGCATCCCGGGCATCGTGAACTCCAGCGCCGATTGCGGCAAGGCTCAATTGGCGAGATTGAACACATACGCCTTCTCTATTCTTGGCAACAGGCAGATGCGTCGAATTGGCGTGCCCACGATGAGGTCGGCAGGTGGTGGGCTATGGCGGCAACAGGCTCTCATTGTCTGGACTTATTGCGTTGGTTCGGTGACCAATCATTCGTAAACGTCACGAAGCGACACGCCTCAATTCGAAGCGGTAAGTGGACACAGAATCGTGATGAAACTGCGATGCTTTCCTACGAGTACGAAAACGGAATGACGGCTCAGGTGACGTCTTCGGTGCTTTTCGATGCGCCCTCCCGATTCGAAGTCTTCGGTTCTAACGGATACGCGTTCTGCGAATCAACCGTCGGCGAAGAGGGAACCGGACGCATCGAATTGTCCGGCAGAGCAATGGAGTTTGTTCCCTCGAGACCGTTTGAAGGCGAAATCTTGGACTTTGTTGCTGCAGTGCGCGAGCACAGAGACCCTGAAGTTTCGGGCGAAGTGGCGCTTGAGGATGTGAAAGAGCTCCTGTTAGCAGCGCCGTGAAAGTGCTGCTGTGCAACGGTGGGCCCTGACAGCGGACGGCCGACGCGAGGATTGGATTCTACGATTTACGCGATTTCGCCCAGCTAAGTCGAGTAAGGAGACGTTCACCGTTGCAGCCGCTTCGAAGCCCGATGTGGCGGACACGATTAAGTTCGCCTTCGGCTTCGCTGCGTTGCCGGCAATCCAAACTTGCGGCACTGACGAGCATCCGGTTTCGTCGACGACCGGCCATCCCTCGTCAGTCATATTGACGCCGAGCGACCCGAGAAGTTGGTTGTTGCACACGCTGTTGGTTGCGACGAACAATCCGTCACATTTGGTGACGGTGTCATCCGATGTTAATCCCAAGTTGATCAGCGTCGCCGATCCGCTTGTCACGAACGCCGGCTCACCAGTCGGCTCTTCGATCAACGCGTCTTTGACCACCGTGCGCGCGCCGTGCGCGGCCCCTCGATGGTCTCACGCAACAATTGGATAGAGGTAGCTCGACTGTTCAATTGGTTTCAATTGAGCGTTCCAGCCAACAGGGTCTCGGGCGGACACGAGCGGATATGCAAACCAAGAACCCGTTGACCGAAGACGCTTATTCTGACTTCGCTTGCGTGACGCCGCCGCAAGCTGACGTACATGCTCTGCGTACAACGCGAACAGGTCTGAAGGCGAGTCCAGCTCATCAAGTTCGTGAGTTTGCCATTGACATCGCTTCGCGTGACGGACCGTGGAGACAGGAGGTCTCTCTGGTTCTTGATGAAACGGAATAGCCGGGAAGGAAGTTCAGTTTTTGTGAACCTCAACTCGTCGACGTGACTAACGGCCACGGCGCTCGCGAAGACAAGAACGGAAAGTTCCGTTGGTATAACGAGTACTCGTTGCCTGAGGGTGGGACTGTTGTCGTTCGGCTCGACACCACGGTTACTGACATCAAGCGGAAGTTGAACCGGGCGGAGAACCTCCGGCAGATTCCTCCTAGTGACGCTGAATTCAAGTGGCTCCACAAGCGTCGGAACGACATCGAGTCAACTAACCGGGCGTTCGATGCAGCATGTGGCGTGAGCGAGCGCACAGTAAAGGTGCGAAACGCCTGCTCGTGAACTTGCTGGGGTACTCGCTGATGGTGAACGGGCTCGCGCTGCATCGACATCGAGCGCGGGGCGACGCTGCTGTCGCTGCTTGATCGAAACGTGTGTGGGTTGAGGAATCCGTCGGTTGTTCGCGCACGGTTTGTGCTGCTTGCGTTGGATTCCGTGTCATTTCCTCCTCGCCTGGCGGCTCGTCGGGCATGGAATGACCTAGGGGTGCGGATTCACCTGGTGAGGGCGGTATCGTGGGTATCGCATGCGGATTTTCTGCCAAGTTTTCTGGATGCCCCGCCCCTGTAGCTCAGCTGGATAGAGCAACGGACTTCTAATCCGTCGGTCGCAGGTTCGAATCCTGCCGGGGGCGCCGACCAGATGTGCGACATTTTGTCGCCATCTTCGCCGTTATCCCAGAGTTCGATCTCGACTCCGACCTCGCGTGTCGATGCGTGATCTTCGCCTGAATGCTTTCGAGAATCTTGCGCATCTCAGCCTGTGGCGGGTTGCTTAGTCCATCGGCAAGCTCTGGAAGTCGGCTCAGTGTGACGACCACATCCTCGACGGCAGGAGCTTCTTCGTTTGCTGCTTCGCGTTCTAGCTCATCAGTGCGCTTACGCCGATCAGCAAGAGCATCTTCGAGTTCGGTCCCGGTGCTGCTGTGGCGTTCATGACGACAGCCTTGTTGATCACGCACCAAATCGCGAGTCTTTCTTCAGGGTTGACTGACCCACGCACCTAGACACGCAGACCGTTGGAAAGGAGGAGTTCGGCGAGGTGCCGTGGTCGCTGGCCATCAGCGGAGAGGATTGGCTCAGCCGAGTACTGAGCCAGATATACACGACGCATCTGGTCTGTGAGGTTGGGGCCGCTGCGATGCAGGACGGTGCTGGAGAAACAAGCGATGCTGCCTGCCGGCGCGATGACAACGTCACCCGGATCGTCGCCGAAGTAGCCGACTCTGTCGTTGGTCACTTCGTCTTGAACATGGGGAATGACTTCGCGCGTTCCGGCCCGAGAGTAAGGCAACAAATGAACGGTGCCATTCACCTCTGTAACGTCGTCGAGCGCGATCCAGCAGGAGAGGTAGGGCTCATGCGGATAGTCGATGAAACCGGAATCCTGATGCCAGCTGAATTTCATGCCTTTCTCAGCGGCCTTGACGACGTACTGCTCGTTGAAGAGGTAGACGGTTTCGCCTAGTGCTGCCCGCGCGATCTGGACCATGAGATCGGAAGCCAAGAAATGCCGCACGGCTCCGCTGTGGTCATAGGCATGCACGAAGTAACGGCGGCCACGATGGTCAAGGTCGATAACGTCTACACCTAGTCGGTCCATCTCTTCGTCGCGAGCGTCTATGCCGCGCTGACACTCACCGCGAAGCATTTGCAGATCCTGCGGAGAAAGAGCGTTCTCAAGGATGAAGAACCCATCTCCTCGGAATTGCTGGATGTGTTCAGCCGTGACTGGCGACGATGAGACTTTCATGATCTTCTCCTGGCTCTAGACGATTTGTGTCTTGGTGGACCAATACAGATTGGCGTCCACCCGCCCCCATGGTCTTCTCAGTACTTGACAAGGACTTATCATTTCTTGCGATGCTTGAAGAACTGGATCTGCCGGCGGGCTTCGGCGGTCGAGCAGTGCGCCATAGAGCGGGTGATGTCTGTATTCGTGCCCACAGTCACGCCGAGCTGGAGGTCAACCTTGTCGTGCGCGGCACCGCCACCTATCTGCTCGGAGAACGTCGCTACGAGCTCGCCCCGGGGACTTTGACCTGGCTGTTCCCTACGCAAGAGCACTTCCTGGTAAATCAATCGGAAGATCACGAGCTGTGGTGGGCAGTCTTCACACCCGACTTGGTCGCTCGAGTAGCGACTGAGCCACACACCGAACCGTTGCTCCGAGCAAATCCGGTTGCACCGTTCTCGCGCCACATTGATGCAAGGGATGTTCAACGCCTGCAAGTCCTATTCAGCGCGATACAGACTGCCGAAACACGAGATCGCGCGTTGACGAACACCGGCTTGGCGTACCTCCTGACAGCTTGCTGGCGTGCCTTTCTGGACAGCGACAACATCGTCGACAGCATTGATGTTCATCCAGCCATTCGGACAGCGATCCAACTGCTGCAGACCAGCCCCGACTTCGTCGACCTGGCCAGCTTGGGACGCGTTGTGGGTATCGGTCCTACTCACTTGAGCCGTTTGTTCAAAGCCCAAATCGGTATTTCTCTCAGCCGGTATCGCAACCAACAACGACTGCGTCGATTTCATCTCGCGTACAGCAACGGCGAACGCACCACGATATTGGCCGCTGCAATCGCTGCCGGTTTTGGCAGCTACGCGCAGTTCTACCGAGTGTTTCGCCAAGAGATGGGCGCTGCGCCAAATACCTTGGGTGTGGTTTCGAATCCCTCCGAGCGAATCCATTTGTCAGCCAGTTGAAAGATGTTGGCGAGCATCAGAGACACACGACAGCCAGAGGTCAGCGGTCCTGCTGGAAAGCGAATCTGGTCCGATTCCCGCCGGGGGCGCCAGCATCTTGCGGGTTCGAACATGCGCAACGTCGGACCACCAGCTTCGGCTCGCTCATGTAGAGCAAGAATGCGGAGGTCCCGGCACGGGAACGCATCTGGTTCTTGGCCTCTTGCAGGGGCCCGTCGACCACGCCGCAACTTATTGAAACACCGTTGGCCGGTTGACCCTCACGCCGCGTGAGTCTTTAGACTCACACGTAACGGCAGGATTCGTGAACGGGCATTGATGGTGGTATCGCTTTCGAGCGAACCACCGTCTTTGCGAGGAGCTCCAGTTGTCTGTTTTGGATGAGTCTGATGGTTGGACTGTTGGTGAGCTCTCTCGCGAAACGGGGCTCACTGTCCGAGCGCTTCATCATTACGACGAGATTGGGTTACTGAGGCCTCGGGGTCGAACCCATGCCGGTTATCGCCTCTATTCCATCGAAGAGGTCGAGCGTCTGCATGTGATTGTTGCGTTGCGCGATCTCGGTCTTCCCTTGGAGCAGATACGACACGCTCTCACGCGTGGGCCGGAACAGGTTGCAGAGTCGCTGCGCGGCCAACTACCTGAGGTAGAGCGCCAACTGCTTTCGGTAGCTTTGCGCAAGGAACGCTTGTTGGAAGTGTTGTACGCATTGGAGGCCGGCACCGACAATGCGTTCGACGTGCTACGTGCCGCGCCGTGCAGAAATGATGACGCCAATCCAAAACCCAATGAGAACGAACTTGTCGGAAAGACTCTGAAGATTGGCGCGGTGTATTCGTTGACGGGTTACGGCAATGTGTACGGGAATCCATCACGCAACGGAGTCCTGATGGCGCAGGACGACATCAATCGCTCTGGCGGAGTTCTTGGCGCGATGGTTTCGGTATGGGTGGAGGACGACTCGTCGGACAAGACGATTGCTGCGCGAAGAACGCAGAGCCTCATTGAAGATCACAACGCGATTGCTTTGATGGGTCCGGGAATATCGCATTTGGCAGCTGCTGCTCATCCCGTTGCCAATACTTTGCGCACACCGATGATCGCGTCAAGCAATCCTGGTTCGCATATCGTCGGGCCAGGTTGCCCGTACCCGTGCGACTTCATCTTTCGAACGAGCATGGGCGAAAACGAGATCCTGTCGGCCGGCATGGGCGCGTATTGCGACAGCGTCGGTCCCCAGACTGGTGTGCTGATGTGTACGAGTGACGACAAGAATTCGGCCGATGGTGGTCAATATGTCGGTGGGAACGCAGGGAATCACGGAATCCGGCTGTCGAACTCGATCGAGTTCTCCAAGACCGAGGAGGATGTCTCTGATTATGTCTTGGGCGCCGTTCAGTCGGATCCCGAAGTCATATTCATAACGTCAGTCGGCGACGTGCCGGCTCGCCTTATGAAGGCCGCCCGCGAAATGGGATTCGAAGGACTGTTCTTCGGGGGCGGAAGTTTCAATCCTGGTGCGGTGACCAAGTCAGCGGGTTTAGCAGGCAGAGGCGCCCTGTCGGTCAATACATGGCACGTCGACAACGGCGCGAGCGGAAACGGTGAGTTCGTCAGGAGTTACCGTCACAGGTTTCATCGCGATCCGGATCAATTTGCCGTGCAGGGCTACGTAGGAATGTTGATGATCGCGGATGCAGCAGGCCGCGCGCGGCTCAGCTTTACGGATGTCGCAGCCGACAGGCTGCGACTCCATCGCGCGCTGGAGACGACGGACATCGGTACGCCCATGGGCAGAATGCGGTTCACTCCCCAACATGACATCGCGATGGAGACCTACTTGGTGGAGATGGACGGTCGCGCGGGTCACAACCTTGTACGTGCCACCAGTGCTTATTGAAAAGAGGCTTGACCCTCACGTGGCGTGTGACTTTATGTTCGATGCTTGTGAAAACAGACACAAACGTTTCCGAGCATCCAGATACACGCCTTGCATCACTGGCCGAGATTAGAAGCCATGCGATGGATGGAATACGAGACCATTTTCAGAAAATTGGCATGATGGAGATGACGGTTCCGATTCTCGTCGGCATTACCGGTGCGTGCGAGAACATCTCAACGTTGTATCGCCTTGACGCATCAGACCGTATTCACCTCACCCAAACCGGCCAGCTCGCTCTCGAGCATGCCCTCACCAAAGTATCTGCCGTGTATTGCGTTACCCCGAGCTTCCGCATGGACAAGATCGACGAGCGACACTTGAACGAGTTCACTCTCGTGGAAGAGGAAGTGTGTTGTGATCATGAGAGTGTCGGGATGCCAGTAGGCAACTATCGGCCGGTCG
>JBBSGY010000050.1:0-9672 GCA_038253645.1 Acidimicrobiales bacterium | reverse complement strand
ATAATCGTCGAGACGCTTGATTCCGATCCGTTGTCCGCGATTGCGGGTCCGCACCCGGGCGTAGTCCTCGACGGGCTCCTTCTTCGTCGCAATCCGGCGAGGCGGCCGCTCGGTACCTTTTCGACTCTTCGCGCGCCGCTGCGCGCCCCGGAGCCGGGCATCATCGGCATGGATCCGATGCCGGCTGCCCGTGGCAGCCACGCTCACCAGGTACAGTCTCGTCGCCCCGGGGCGTATAGCTCAGCTGGTTAGAGCGCTGCCTTCACACGGCAGAGGTCCACGGTTCGAGTCCGTGTACGCCCACTAAACCTGTCTTATTCGAACTTTGGGTATTCGAGAAGAGCACGTGAGAAGTCTCGATCCCAATGACTCACGAATGTTCGAGACGCGAGTAGCCGGTGTCGCGTCGCTCTTGATTGCCAAGGCGCACAAGCTTGGCGAGCGCTACGAGACCGGCCGCCAAGAGCGACTGATCGGCAAAGATGCGGGTGATGTTCTGCGATTGATGCTGACATCTGACGTTCGGTCAGTTGCGAATCGGATGACAGAGCTTGTTGCCAATGAGCGCACTCGCGTGGCGGCAGTTTCAGGGCTGAGGCATCTGGAGCAGATGTTTGGAACCGAGACCCGTCGCGGTGTCGAGATGGCAATCGACGCACTGGCTACTGAGATCGATGCCGACCGGATACACCTCCTTGCTCCTGCCTTCGTCGGCCGACTCAAAGCCCAGGCTGACTCATGAATGCAAAAGGTTCGATGCAGTGGTGCAGCCCCCTACCCATGCGCGACCCATGCGCACGGTTATGAAGGGGCAAATAGGAACTTGTAAGGCCACGTCGACGAAATCGGTAACCGGACCGAATCGCAGGTTCTGGTGAGCATGAACACGAGGGCTGGAGCCATTTCTCAGGCTCTAGTCACGAGCAGCAGCTCATGGCGAGGCAGGGGAGGCCTATCGCGATGACCCCTCGGCTCTCTGTTGTGAACCTCCATGGCGATGACGTTGCCGCAGGTCAGAGCATTTGCAAGCCAGCAGCAGGAAACCCGAGTTGAACCTCCACGGTATTTCTCTCAAAACGCCAATCGACTCACTGCGGTTTATGCTTTCCTGCGAAAAGAGATCGAGCAGCGTTGGCGCACTATGCGAAACCCATCTGCCGGTACGCAGGTCTACGTTTGTTGTACTGACTCATCAACATGGGCACTGCCGGATCGATGTAGTCGTGGACAATCACGCTGGTCTTGTCTGGATGACTGCGCAAAGCACGCCCAACCGACTGAATGAGGATGCCTGGGAACGACACCGGAGCTGCAAGGAATATCGTGTCCAGGACTGGTGCATCGAAGCCTTCTCCCGCGTACGGAATCGTCGTTAGAATCAACAGATGATTTTCCGAGGTGACATCGGCGATCTTGCTGCGGATGTTCGTCAGATCTTTCTTGGTGATGCCTCCTTGCATCACAAGTGGGCTCAGCTCGGCATCTTTAAGGAGCTGAGTCAATGCCGCCAGATGGTCGCGTCGGCGCGTCAGCACCAGACACTTGCGCCCTTGTTTCGCGGCGGCGTAAATGTCGGCAACGATTTGTTCGTTGCGGCCCTCGTCAGAAGCGAGCAACGCGCTCAATTCTGATATTGCACTGGGTCGTCCCACGTCAAAATCTGCCGTCAGTTTGAACTCGGTTTCGTGTACAAGTAGCTCTCGACGTTGGCCGTCATGAGGAGCGAGCAAGGTTGCTTGCTTCGACTGGGCGTTCTGCATCACGTGGCGAATCGGCCCGACCTGCCAGGCAGTGATCTGTTCGAGTCCATCACGACGAGGAGGAGTCGCCGTAAGTCCGAGCCACCACGTCGCCGCGATACGACCAACAGTGTGCGAGTAAGACCCCGCAGCCACGTGATGACATTCGTCGACAATGACCTGCCCGTAATCGGCCGTCAGTTGTTCGACTTCTTGTTCAGAACGCCTTGCAAGGGATGGCAGCATGGCAATGTCGATCGAACCCGTCAACTTCTTGCGCCCGCCACCGAACTGACCGGCTTTGAAGTCGAGCAGTTTTTGAATCTGCTCGCGCCATTGGTCGGCGAGTATTTTCTTGTCGACGAGAATCAGCGTGCTGACCGCACGCTCGGCAATTACGGCACATGCCATAACGGTCTTGCCCGATCCGGTCGGCGCGTGGAGCACGCCGTCTTCCTCGGCCAGCATTGCGTTTACGGCCGTTGCTTGAATGTCCGAAAGTGTTCCGCTGAAAGCCACACCCAATTCAGTGCCCTGCGTGCGGATGTCGTCGTATTGCAACCGACTACCTGCTTTGGCGAGCAAATCAACAGTCTGATGACGCATGCCACGCGGCAATATGAGATCACCAGCAACCGTGATATCAAATCCCTGGATGAATCTCGGCAGGTTCCACGTCGAGCGCCTGGCTCGTTGCGCCTCGTGAAATGCGGGGTTGTGAATGGTGGCCGCATGACGCAGCGCCGCCGACAACTCCGGCGTCAGATCTTCATCGCGAACTGTGAGTTGTGCTCCCAATGTCGCCCGGATATGCGTTGGTAATGACGGATGAATCTTGGTCGCCGGCGACTTGATGAGTCTCGTTACATCCACTCCGATTGTGAGCCGTGTTGCCTTACTCGCTGCGGCGACCTCGCGAGGTGTCATGCGGTCGAGTCGCGACAGGTATTCCCATTGATCTGGGTGCGGCTCCCATGTGGCCAAGTCAATGAATAACGTCGTGCCTCGCTGGCGGCGTCGTGATCCGTTGAGCGGTGCTGCAAGCAAATTGCCGACGCCGCCCTCGGGTACAGTGTTTTGATTCGGAAAGAGCCGGTCGTAGGACGACAGTGACATCGAGCCTCGCAAAGCCATTGCCCGATGAATGCAGGCGGTTCCCATCTCGCGGGCGGTCGATGCAGCAACCGGCTCGGTGAAGAATGTCCAAACATGGGCACCTCGGCCGGACTGTGAGATTTCCAGTGCAGTCGGCACTCCGAGGGACGTCGCAGCTTTCACGTATGCATGAGCGTCCAGCATCGCGTGTGTGCCGTCGAAGTCGGCGGCCACCCACCAGCAGGTAGCGTCCTGCAGCAGGGGATAGAGACCGATGAAGATGTCTCCACGAAGGTGCGCTTCCAATATGTTGGACGTCAACGGCGAAGGATTACGCTGCAGCACTGATACACCTTTGCGATATGCACTTCGTGTTACTGGAGACCAGCCGCTCGCCCCCGTTCGCGAGTTCTCCCAATATTTTGCGTAGACATCCGGGCGCGCAGCAGCGAACAGTCGTGCATAAAGCGCAAGTTTGGCGCTGGGCGACGACGATCCCGTGGTCAGTCCTGGGTCGTCCACGGCCAGTGTTGGTTGCGCCGGTGGAGCGTCTGCGCCGTGAGTTATCTTCAAAAGATTTCGGAGGCGTTGGTTCTCTTGGCGCAGAACCGCCAGTATGTGCTCGAAGTTGGTTGACACGACCTAACAGTTCCGTAGCGATGTCATGTGAGGGTCAGAGTGAGTCAAGCTTCTTCGTTTGCATTCCATGCGAGCGTCTTTGGGTTCCAGACGTGATTCAACGCGACTTGTGTGAGTGCCGAATCGGCGAATGTCGTGACAGTATCGAGTAACTCCAAACAACACTGGGGTTGTCTCTTGTAGATGTTGCTTGTTTCGCCAAGCGCGCCATTTTGGTTGAGCAATGGTGGGGTAGCCGTCGAGTTCTTCAGTGAGTGGAGCAAGGGCAACAGATCTATGCGCAGCTACGTCTTGGATCGAACCTACGAGACGAGTTCCATCGATCTTGTGAGTACGGATCAGGCGATCGATGTCGACGTAATCACGCCAACGAGTGTTGGTCCATCTCGATCGGATACCCAGTGATGACAATGTTGCCACCCAGCACCGTGGAACTGTCATCACGTGCGGGTCAGGGTTGATTGGATCGCCGACGTTGATGTCGACGTGGAAATGCACGGTTGCGGTGGCAAGCGTTCCGGTGATGCTCACGCGAACCCCGGAGTAACTGTCGTCATCTCTGATCATCTGGGCGGTGATCGAAGTGGTGTCAAGCACCAATCCATCGTCGATCTTGATTCCAGCGATCTCGCTCACCACACTTCGGACTTCTTGGACATCGTTGTTGAGATCGTGCGCAGCGAGGTCGACGTCTCTGGTCGGACGTCGAGAGTCAAAGGCAGCCAGAAGCATTCCGCCTTTGAGCACGAACTTGCCGACGTGTGTTGGTTTGGTCAGCCGTTCAAGAAAGCCTTCGAGAGCGTAAATCTGCAGCAGTTCATCGGTTGGTCGTTTGGTCGACGCAGCAAGGTTCTTGAGATCGAGGTATGCACGACCGTCTGTGGTTTGTCGTATGGGTTTCTTGCTCATAGCAACAGCTGTAATGCCTCTCGTATCGGAGTTTCTGCGCGAGGCCCGAAATGATGAGCCATACGCATCAAAGTGGACGGTTGCGAACCGGACTGACGCAGCCATCGTTTCAGTGCCTCGTTGGCCTCCTCATACCCGTTGAGGTAGCGGAGACGAAACGCGTCACATATAGACCTTTCTGGTCCGTAGATCCCAACCGACAGCTCGCCGACCAAAAGTTGTTCTCGGCCCAGCGAAAAAGTTGTTGCCTCGAATCGGTGCCAGCGAACAGGCGAAGCCATAACCGGATGTCGTTGCTGGCGGGGAAGGGCAACGTCGATGTAGGCGGGGATCTCGTCACTCAGTTCGTGACGGGCAAGTGCAGTGCCCAGGCACAGCGTGGCATTGGGGGCGCGACGTGCGATCTCGAGAAGATTGGGATCTTCGAGAAGACCTTTCTGGCTGTAGAGGCCGCGAGCAATCTGTTCGATTACCTCTTCAATTCGTAGCGTTCGCAGATGACGGTCAGAGATTCCGGCTTTTCGAGCTTCCGAGTACGTGAAGATGCTTGGCAAGCTTTCAAGTAAGCCTTCGGCATCGCTCATGTAGCAAAGTGTAGCCAGATACCATGCCTATGGCTACACTTTGCTACGCCGAAGTTCCCTGTAGCTGGAAAACTCACTCGGCTAGTCCGCTGAACAGGGCAAACGCAGCTCGGCTTCGACCGGCCGTAGACTTGTGGTAACGGTCCCTTCGTCGAATTGAACCTCCACCCGAGACGCGTATTCGAACCGAAAGTCACTCTGAACCGGCAATATCGAGCGCATTGGAGAGTCGTTTCTGCAGCTCAGCGACGTTTGAATACCGCTCGGTTAGGATCACTTCGAGGCAACGTAAACCCTGTTACTCGAACGCGGGTTGACCGGTCACTGTGCTAATTCGGGAAAAAACATGAACCGACAGGCGTCAAAGCCGCTTACTGGAAACTTCTCTCGCTGTTGCTCGAACCAGTCCCCGCGACTCATTGTGAACTCTTGCTCGACGACGACTTCATCTACGCGGGCCTTACGGAGAAATCCGTTTTCTCGGTAGCCCAGCGAACGAGTCAGGGAGAGCGCAGCTGCGTTCTCGACGCGGGAGCTTGTCCGGGCCTCGACGGCTTCCAAGCTATCGAAAACGAAGTGGAGAGCGGCAGATCGCATCATTCTGCCGATGCCACGACCCTGGTGTTCTGGGTCGAGCCAAGATCCTGAGGACACTGCGCGCAACGCCGGAAACTTCTCGCTCCAGATGGATTGAACCCCTCGCGCTCGCCCGTCTTCGAGGATGACAAACGTGATTCTCCAGTTGTCGTGACGCCAACCCGAGCGATGAGACCAGAGATACTGCAAGAACTTGGTCTCGAATGTGCCGACACCATCATTTTCTGCACCCCACCACGACTGATGCGGCTGTTGGCGAACTCTCATCAGGATGTCGGCAAGATCCTCGAAGTGTTCATCACGAGCACAGACCATTTGAAATTTTGGCGTGTCGATGCATAAGTCTAGCAGTGGCCAATATTTGGAAAGCATGTTCGTAAGTTATCTGGCATCGGACACGCGCTGGAGACCTAAAACATCGGGTTTATCCACGATTGTTCGCCCTCGTTCAAGCGTTGTCGCAGGCCAGGCGAATTCGAATACCGACCGGTTAGGTCCACTCCGAGGGAACCTACACCTCGTTACTCGCACTCGGGGTAAAAAAGAATGTCGAAGGGTTGTGCGAAGGATGCTTCGGCGGTCTCGGACTTCGGTATTGCCGAAAATTGCATGTTTGGCAACGCGGTCGACTGGCGTATGTTCAACCAATGGTTAACCTACGCAAGCGAGAGTCGACCGACCTTAGTCAGTGCGTAGATGTACTGAAACGCGTTCACGATGAATTCGCGTACCCGGCACAGTGGCCGAACGATCCTGCTGCGTGGATTGCGAATGACACCGAACAAGATGCATGGATTGTTGAAACGTTGAAACAGTCGATGGCAATATTGCGGGCCACATCGACCGTCGGCTGACAATCCATCACCCAGTGACTCCACTTTGGTGCTCCGCAACGGGACGAGGGCCAAAGGACCTCGCGTTCATCTCCCGACTGTTCGTTGCGCCAGACCAGTTAGGTATGGGCTTTGGGACCGCATTGCTATCAACTGCCGTGGAAAAGTGTCATCAGCTAAATCTCAGCCCGGCGCTGAGCGTTCTGGCAGATCACGACAAAACCATCTCGTTTTACGAAAGTCATGGATGGAAGCAAGTGGGCGTCGCCATTGACACATGGAACGAGGCAGTCGACCCAATAACAGTGGTCGCGATGATTGGGCCCACTTCACGATAATTGCGCTAAGACTCAGTCGTTTCGCAGGTCAAGGGAGTTCGAATAACGACCGGTCAGGTCCACGACCGGAACCACAACCAGACGTCGGTCGTCACCCCGCTTGGTGCCCGTTCGGTTTTCGGCTAAGACTCGGCCGACAACCTCGCCAGCAGTGTCGATGCCAGCGCAGACGCATCCAAGAGCCCGGCAATCGGCACGACCAAATGGAGGTACGACAAGAACTTTTCGCGCAGCGTTATATTTGCGGTGGGCCGATCTCACTTGAACAGGTGAAAGCGGAGACTCATGATAAGAGATGGAATGCGGTTCAACTCCGTGTCGGTGCCGTTCGTTTGCGATGACGATGGCAGAGTTCGCGGAAGTTATGGGGGAATCCGTACGCCACCAAGATCGAGCTGCGTTCGCCGGGAGTCGATGTCGGTAAATTCTCGGAGGCGATTTACGATCCCTCCAATTCCACTTGACGTTGCTGAAGCGTGTTCATTCGATCTTTGAGTTGTTGCATCTCTTTCTTGATCGCACGTAATTCGGCCTTGTTCTTCACGGTCGACAGATAATCAGCTCCAAGGTGGTTCGAAATGTACCGTTCGAGTTGGCTTCTCAAGACTTTTATGTAGGGACTACCAAAAACTGAGCCTTCGTGGTACTCGAGATCTCCAGAATTGATGCCCGCGACGATGAACTCTCTGTTCACGCCATATTCTTTTCGCGCCGTTACGTCGCTCAGGCTCGCGCCTTTTTTTGTCCATTCTCCATGCTCCGCCACACCTGAGCATTGTAATGAACCGTGCAGGGCTCTCGTCCACGGCAGTGAACGTTACGGCTGTGAGCACTGAGATGTCGAGGTTATTCCTGGATGAAGTGCGCAGTGCGACATCGTCGATCGGGTGGGCCTGCGGGGCTACTGCGGAGATGGCGCCGCTAGAGCGCGCGGCACCGCGTTGCCACAGTGATGAGGGCATAGCTCAGCTGACAAAAGCAGCATCACTCACGCCTGTAGCTCGCCTGTAGCGGACATAACGGGGCTCCATGCGACGCTCGCCGTTGTTTGAATGGATCAGCTCGCTCGAACCAAAGTAGCCGTGATGAAACCTGGGGCCTTCAACTTCCAGCCGGGCTGCTCGGAGCATCGTTCTTGCTCGTTGTGACGCGGTGCTGGAACCCTGCTTCATACCAAACCAACTAAGCATTTCGCCAACGGTTCGTTCCTCGGCGCTGAAAAGATCGTTCGATCTACCCATAGCCCACACAACTGTGGCAGCGAGATGCCCTGGTGGTCCTTCACGACGAAAGATCGTTGGCTCGTTTTGTGCCACCCGCGCAAGGAAGGACCGAAATATGCTCTTGTACTCGACGTCGAAAAGGACTTCATCAGCGTAACGATCACACAGTTGCGCGACTGCAGAAACGCGTTCTCGAATGTCTTGGGCGATGTCGGGATCATCTAGAGCTAGTTGGGTGTCGAGACCCGCCTGCTTACAGCCGTCGGCGACTTGGTTGTCAAGCCCACCAGCGATCAAACCGCTCGATTGCTTTTTGCTTGACGTGTTGCCATCGAAGTCGTTAACCATTGCCATCCCATTCATCATCGCCGACAAACACGCGCACACCAGTAATCGGATGCGTAGGTGTCTACTGCCATTGCCGATCCAGGATACGACTATCGCAAGATGCCATCGACGGGTGGTCCTAACCTGCGCGGGCCTGGCATCATCACGCCACCGCGGGAGCGATGGTGCCGATCGGGTTAAGTAAGAGCTGGCGACAGATGCCCATCGTGTCCGGCGGGTTGATCAGATCGCGCCAGACTGGTTTGAGGAGAACAATTTCTTGCAAGGAGAGCACGTGTCTGCCTCGAAGACAAAACAGGCCGCTGGTTCGGGAGCGATCTACCAGTTGAACGTGACCATTACCCGAACGGAACCAAAGGTCTGGCGACGCATCGAGATGCGCAAGCGAGCGGACCTGGCGATGCTGCACGAAGCGATTCAGTATGCGTTCGGGTGGGACGACGAGCATTTGCACGAGTTCGAGATCCGTGCTTCGAAGTACGGCGTGCGACACGAGGATGATGGTCTGGGTTTCACCAGGACGGTGCGTAGCGAAGATAAGGCCGCTCTTCGTAATCTCGTGCAACCCGGAGAACGCTTTACTTACACATACGATTTCGGCGACAACTGGGTACATCAGATCACTGTCGAGAAGGCCGTAGATATCGAGCAGGGTGCTACCTATCCGAGGTGCATCGGCGGTGAACGAGCCTGTCCACCCGAGGACTGTGGTGGCGTTTGGGGGTACGCAAATATTCTGGATGCCATTGCCGATCCGAATCGCGGGGGCCGTGAGGAACTGCTGGAGTGGGTCGGCAATGAATTCGATCCAGACTACATCGACCTCACCATGACAAACGAGGCACTCGCACGGTTCGTCGCCCGCTCCGGCGGCTGATCAGCTGGTCTTGACAACACTCGTGCAGTAACCCTTATAGGCAAGCCACACGAACTCCGTTATGTCCCGAATGCCGTCACCTGACCATTGCGGCCGATCGCAAGCCAGCGGTCGTCTTCGAAATCCTCTACCTCGTACTCGCCGGTCTCTATGGCGTAGTCGACTGCTGGGCCGTGCCAAACCTCGCCGGTCTGCAGGTCGATGACTCCACTGAATGCGGCGGGTCGCCTTTAAGAGCGATCGCCAAGTCTTCGAGTTCGACGGGAAGGGGGCGTAGGGGTTCTGTCGGGCTGAAACTCAAGGCTGCGTCGAGCTGCTTGGCAAGCTTGTCGTCGCCTCGCCATGAGCGTTCACACAGCTTTGCGGCACAGGCCTTTGCCAGTTCGTGTGAGCCCTCGGTCTAAAGCGATGGCGAGTGTAACGCATCCCCAGTGAGCTCAATACGGAGTCGCCGTTGACTCATCAAAAACCTCCGCGTAGCCCTATACGT
>JBBSGY010000049.1:0-9673 GCA_038253645.1 Acidimicrobiales bacterium | reverse complement strand
GTTCTTCAATGCGTTCGAATCAAATCCCATTTATGTTCCTCAGACCTGCATGTTCATGATTGAGTTGAAGGACTCAACTGCTTTGTTCTTCACTGCAACTGTCATTTGCGTAGCGATCTGTGCCTCGTTGGCGGCGATCATGTAGTCGTGGATATCCGTGAGCTTTCCGGTTGCAACTTGCATTGCCAGGTCATCCGACTTCGACTGCACACTTTGCAGATTGTCGATTGCACCTGTCAATTTGTCGCCGAATTGTGTGCCGCTAGCGCCCTGCGCGCTCTGCGCGCCATCCAACTTGGGAAACTCGATCGGAGTTATGGGCGCAGCGCCGCCAATGGGAGGAATCGTCATTTAGGCTTTCGCTACTTTCCGAGGCTCAGGGCGGCTTCGTATGCGCTGCGCGCACTTTCAATGGATTTGAGGTTGGCCTGATAACCGCGTTGCGCGAGGATGAGATTGGTCATTTGGTCCGACAGGTTCATGTCGGGCGCACGCACGTAACCGTCTTTGTTTGCAACGGGGTTCGTCGGGTCGTAACGAAGCTGGCCGGCGGCACTTCCGTACTTGAAACCGTCAAACTTTACGCCGCCGCCGGTGCCCGCAACGTCGCCGTTGCTGGCTTGAATAAAGCGTTCTTGGAACGCAGGGCCGTCAGCAGACTTGACCGTGTTGATGTTTGCGATGTTGTCGCTGAGAGCGTCCATCCATTTGCGGTAGACGTAAAGGCCGGAGCCTGCGATCTTGAGGTCACCGAAAAGCGTCATGAGCCGATTGCCGATCGCAGCGTGCGGAACTTGACGTTCATCGCTTCGATCATTGCGCTGTAACGAAGATTGGTATCGGTCGAAGCAACGGTTTCATTGTCGAGGTCGACGTTGTTGCCATCGGTGCGCGTTGGCGCGAGTGACTTGGAGTGAGTAGGACCGGAAACGGGTGCGCCGCCGTTGAGAGCTGCATTGAGGCTTGTCTCGAAGTCAGTGCTGCCCGCGAGAAAGCCGGGCGTCTGGATGTTCGAAATGTTGTCGTCGATTACGCGACGTCGGTCAGAGAGGCCGTTAAGGGCTATCTGAATCGCGGATGAGATCGGGTCGGTCATATCTCCCTCTGAACGAGGAGCGTTGTGGCCTTATCCCTGGCGTTGCTGTGAGCCTGTCCATGCTCAAAAGCTTCATCGGCAGAGGCGTGCGGAAACTTGAGCGAGTGTCCCGAGCGAAGCGGACATGGCGCCCGCACCGGGCGCCAGTCCAAACAATTGAGGAGAGGCGAAAGGCGTACGCGAGACGGTGGATCAGCCCGGGCGGCCTGCGCCGGCGAAGCCTGTCCAGTAGACGTTGCGGGTACTGACGCCTTGTTGGGGGGTCGAGGCTTCGACGACCTTGCCATTGCCCGTGTACATCGCCACGTGCCCGATTGGGGCGTAATAGAAGAGCAAGTCCCCGGGTTGCAATTCGTTCTTGCTGACTTTTTTGATTGCGTTGGATTGCATTGCCGCCGTCCGCGGGATGCTCACTCCGGCTGACTTCCAGGCCATCTGGGTGAATGATGAGCAGTCCCAGGCAGTTGGGCCGTTTGCGCCGTAGACATAAGCATTGCCGACGTGTGCGAGTCCGGTTCTAACTGCAGTCGCTCCGCTCCCGGTGCCAGTGAAGCTCGCCGTCTGTATGGGGCCACTGGGGGCAATGGGCCCATTGGGGCCGGGCCGGGTATCGCAGTCCCAAACGCCGTGAGTCACCGAGCCGCCGCCGGTCTGCGTTACCCAGGATGTGGCGTCTATCCAGCCCCACACTTTGAAGTCGTCGCCGCGAGTTAGAAGCCACCCACGGCCCCCGATTTGAAGCCCACATGCAAACCAGGCGTGTGGGGTTCTGAGAATGTCGGTGACCGGCGCGCCTACGGCAGGCGAGGCAATCAGATGCGCTCCCGGCACCGGCCGCATGTAGAGGTTTACGTCGCACCAACCTCGGGGATATGAGTTCCCCGCGTAGTTGAGCCCGGCTGGAACCAAAGTTCCAGGTGTACAGCCCGGTGCCGCGGAAGCCGCGGTGATCCCGATTGCCCCGAGAATCGAGGCGGTGAGAACTGCGGCGAGTGTGAGGGTGAGAGAAACTGCTCTTTTGGACGCGCGCGAGTCGCGCGGAACGTAGAACATCAGATGCCTCCGAGAGGCGTCTGAGTGGCGAATTTAGTAAAAAACGCCTCACGGACATTATCACAGTTAACCTAAAGTTCATCAATAGGAAATATCGTCTGAAGTGCATAAACGCAACGTCAAAAGGGTTGTGTTCACTTAAACTTTGGAATCAATATAGCTCGGCGTGGTCTCGTCTCCAAAGGCCGATGCAGCGCGGGTTGCACGGGTCGCGTCGCCGAGTTCCCTGGCGATGGTCTCTTTGAGGTTTTCGATCCGTTGTTGGATTTCGGATTGCCGCCGAAGCACGTTTATCGCCCGTTCGCGCAGTTCGGCTGGCAACGGCTCGACGTCTGTCGGAAGAATCGAGAGATCTACCGAGATCGGCTCATCGTTGTCGAGGGCAGCTTCGGCCGCGTCAACTTCGTGTACGAGCGAATCGAGGATCTCGGTCCAGTTCATGGTTAGACCGTCGCGGCCGGCGAGCGGGCTTCGTGCTGCGCGCTGAGCACGTCTTCGTAGGCGGTGTGCCAGGCGCTTTGCAGCTGGCGAACCATGCGGAGGCAGGTTCGGATGCCCTTTGCTTCTTTGTTTATGTTCGCCTGCATGAGCTCGTTATTCCACCAGATGTAGAGCTGCGCAAGGCCGTCGGCGCCGTCCCAGGCCGAAAGATCAAGGGCGGAGTGAAGTTCGAGAATGATCGACTGCGCGTGGAGCAACTTGTCGTTTACGGTTGCGATGTCGTTTTTTTCCATCGCACCGTCGGCCTGCTCGAGGTCGAGGACCAGCCGGTCGTACAGCATTACGAGCAATCGGGGCGGGGGTACCACGCCGGCGCCGTCGTTGACATACCGGTTGCGCACGTTCTCATTAGCCACGTCTTATAACTCGGCCACGCAGAGTGGTTGATTAGGAAAAGCGGACATTAATACCGCTGCTGACCTGGTTTATCGCCCGTTGGATGCGGCGAGTCCACCGATTTGACCGGTGAGCCGGGCTTGTTGCGATTTGAAACCTGCAATGGCTGTGTCGAGCGAGGAGAACTGACGCTTCAGGGTCTTCTGGCGCGCGGCGAGCCGAACGTCCCAATCGTCGATCTGGTTGTTGAGGTCGGCGATCGTCTTGTTTACACCGGCAATCGACGTTGTCAGCGAACCCGTGGTTGTATCGGTCGCTCCTCTTGCCGCCGCAAGGAGCCGCTCCGCAATGCCGGGGTTTGTACCCGTGGTGATACCCGTTGTTCCGCCTTCGACAAAGAGCGCGGCAACGCCTGCGGGGTTGGTGGCATACGCAGCCTTGAACGCTTCTTTGTCAAAGGTGATAACACCGCTTTGATCTGTCTTGATACCCACGTTGGACGCACCAAGCGTCGATCCGGTTACGGGATTGACGGTGTTGCTGAAGAGGTCTCGAGCCAGGCGCTGGGCGGTGCTGTTGCTTAGCAGCGGGCCGGCAGACTTCGATTGAACGTCGTATTTCGAATTGCTCTTGATGTAAGCGTTAGCGTCGTTCGCGGCTGTGATCATCGCACTGACTTTGTCTGCAAGTGCGTCGGCATCGCCGCCCACGGTCACGTTGATGATGTTCGAAGGGTTGGCGGTGGTGAGCTTCAACGTGACGCCGGGGAGCATGCCGGTGACCGCGTTGCTTGATGACGTCACTGTGTAAGCGCTGACACCGGTTCCGACTTGAATTTTTGCGTCGGTAGCGGCGGTCGCCGTGTCGAGATCACCGAGCGTTGAACTGAACGCGCTGAAGTCTGCGCTGATTGCACCGACCGTTCCTGTTGTTCCCGACTGCATCTGCAGTTTGAACTGACCCGGCGCCACTTGCACAGCGGCTGCGGTTACACCGGTTGACGCGTTGTTGATCGCAGTGACGACCGTTGAGAGTTTGCCGTCGCCGAGGTCGATGTTCTTCACCGTGCTGGATCCGACGCGCAAGCCGCTGCTGAAGGTTGTCGCAACCGTGCCGGCAGAGCTGTTGAGAACCGCGGTGTTCGATCCGTCGGGACGGATGTCGGTAACAGTGTTGAAAACCCCGTCGACCTTGATTATTCCGTCGGTTCCATTGACCGCGGCACCCGCGCTCAAGCCGAGAGCCGCAAGGCCCGTGCCGCCGGTTACCTGGATTGACGATGCACTGCCTTCACGAGTTGTTGTAAGGCGCAACGACTTGTTTGAGTTGACCGACGCATCGATCTGACCGCCCGATACGGTGTCGAGCATTGACGCAAGTGACTGTTGGTTGTACGTTCCCGCGGTAAGCGTAAAGGTACGCGGTGTGCCGTTGACGGAGACGTCAATCGTCTCGGTTCCATTCAATGTGATGCTGTTGGCAAGCGGTGTTCCGCTCACGCCTGCACCAGACGATGCCTGGGTGACTTCGAGTGTGTGTGTGCCGAGCGCAAGACCGGAGCCGCTCAGCCCGGCGATGCCGAGAGCGCCACCTTTGCCGACGAGCATTGATCCCGTGCCGACAACGGTGTCGGTGCTCGCGACGGACCCGAATGATGCGCGAACATTGGCGGTTGCGAGACTTGCAACGGTGAATGCAAGCGATCCGGGAAGTGCAGTCGAGTCAGCGGTTGCAATAACAGACGAGTCGGAAGAAGTTGCCTTGTTTATCTTCCAATAACTACCGAGGTTGAGCGCTTCGCCGGCGGATTTCACTGCGAGCATCTTGGTGTTGAGAGCTTGGTACTGCGTGACCTTGTTTTGGTTGACCGTGACCTTGGTCCTGAGCGCGTTTTGCTGCGCGGTCTCGATCCTCATGAGGCCGTCGAGAAGCGACTGGAGGTCGAGGCCTGAGCCGATGCCGAGTGATGAAACGGTCACGATTTAGATCCTTTGCCTGTTACTCGCTATGGAACCTGAGAAGGGGAGGCGAATTGCTTCGCCTCCCCTTCTAACTTCGGTTTATTCATTTGGTTTCTGAAGCCCTAGCCCTTGAGGAGGCTGAGAATACCCTGTGGCAGTTGGTTCGACTGAGCCAACATCGCCGTGCCGGCCTGCTGCAGGATCTGAAGCTTCGAGAAGTTCGTCATTTCCTGAGCCATGTCAACGTCACGGATACGGGACTCTGATGCCGACAGGTTCTCGACGGCCACACCAAGGTTGGAGATGGTCGACTCGAGACGGTTCTGGTAAGCACCCAAGTTCGAGCGGGTCGTGGTGACGCTGAGGATTGCGGCGTCGATCGATGCCAAAGCAGCTGATGCAGCGGTGCCGGTGATTGAAGCGACGATTGTTGCCGAGGTAAGGCCAAGAGCAGCTGAGCTCATGCCGGAGATCGAAACGTTCATCGAGTTGTATGCAGCACCGTTGAAGCCGACGTGGAAGGTGAAGCCGGCAGCCTGGCTACCGTCCAAGAGGTTCTTCGAACCGAACACGGTTGCCGAGGCAATACGGTCGATTTCGGAGAGGGCCTGAGTTACTTCGCCGCCTATTGCGTCACGAGCAGCTTGGTCGTTACCACCGGCGTTCGAGGCTTGAACGGTGAGGTCACGAACACGCTGCAACAGCGAGGTTGTTTCGCCAAGGGCGCCTTCTGCAGTCTGCAAGAGGCTGATGCCGTCTTGAGCGTTACGAGTAGCGACCTTGAAGCCGTTGATCTGGCTGCGGAGGTTCTCGGAAATCGAGAGGCCGGCAGCGTCGTCAGCGGCACGGTTGATACGAAGACCTGAAGAAAGCTTTTCGAGGCTCTTCGAGAGCATTCCCTCGGTACCGCTCAGGTTGCGGTATGCGTTCATTGCCTCGATGTTCTGGTTAATGCGAAGACCCATGACATCCTCCTTGATTAGGGTCGCCGGTCCCTTCCGTTGGGGCCGGCTTGGTCACCGAGTTTCGGTAACGGGTATTAGTTCGGCGGCCCTACGCCTGGGCTTAGTGAAAGTCAAGGATTTTTTCGGATGTCACAAATTGCTGCTCAGCGGCACTTTTTGCGCGCGTCACTTATCATCGGAGATAACCCAGCAATGAAAAAGGTCTTTGCCTATGTATTCGCCGGTGCGGAACTCACGTCTGCGAGAACCGAATGAGGATCACGCTCGAACGCCAGATCGCCAAGCGAGACGATGCCGAGCGGGCGGTTGTTCTCTACTACGGGCAATCGCCGCACATGTTTTTCACGCATGAGCCGAATTGCATCGTCGACGGTGTCAGTCGTGGAAAGCGTCGCCAGATCATGGGAGCAGATGTCGGACAGTGGCGTGCTCGAATCCATTCCCTCGGCTACTGAGCGCACGACGATGTCACGATCGGTGACAATCCCACAAACCATTTCGCCGTCGAGGATCAAGATATCGCCGACCCCCCGGTCACGCATCTCTCTTGCAGCATCTGTGATCGTTGCGCTTATCGGCAACATCACCAGCTGCGAACTCATTACCCGGGTCACACTCTGTTGCATCGAGTTACCTCCTGATGGAGTTTTCGAATAGAACCGAATTCTTCCCAAAACGGACCCCGCCGAACCATCGATTTCTTGAGAATGCGATGAAATCGGCCTCGTATGTGCCGCATTCGTCGCCTATTGGTCGTTTTGAGCGCTGCCCGCGGACATGCAAAACTTGGGCCCTGTGGCTGCACCTATCCGCGAAAAAGAAGCCGCCGGCAAAGAAGTGATCGGTACCCGCACGTCCGTAGCGCTTCAGTTGAAAGCGCACAGCGCCGACTACTTCTGGCAAACCACGACGGAACACAACTGGTTCGCCAAGAACGTCGAGGAGGACTTCTTCACAATCGTGGTGACGTCCGATCCGGTTCTACGAGATATGTGCTCGGCGACTTGCGACAGGGCTTTCGTTTTCATTTGGTACATGGTGAATGCGCATGAATTCACAACGTCATCGACTCGATGGTGCCGCCCATCCACCTCGATTTCGACTACCGCCGGCGCGGCAGCGGCTACACGCGCGTTCAAGGGACGCCGGGCGTAGCTCACGAGGTTTCGCCGAAAGAATGGCCTGAAATTCTGCCCATCTTTCGCGAGCCGGGTCGCAACTATCCGGTTCTACGCGTCGCCGATTACTACTCGACGACCAGAGTTTTCAACTTCGATCTCGGCTCGATGCCGGGTGTGCAACACATCGCGGGGATTCGTCGAATGACTTTCGAAACTACCGCGCTCCAGAGAGCCAATGACAGATTTTCCTACTGGTCTGCGGGCAACTATCCATCGATCGTCGAAAACATCACATTCGATGTAGGTGGCTTGGATCCGAATGACAAGAGTGGTTTGGAGTTTCGCATCGTTCCGTTCAACACGTTTCCCGCGCCCACAAATAACTGGGCGTCGGTCGAGGGGATTCAACCGTTCTCGCCCAATGCGTGGATGTCAAACGGCCAGGGTGCAGCGATCTTATGGAAAACGCGGAAACGATTTGGGTGAACTTGCCGTCTCGACCAAAATACTGTAATCATGACGAGCCCTCCTGTCGATCCTGCAATGAGTATCCGCACGACGGTGCTGAACGAGCTCACCCGGCACGACGCCGATTACTACTGGTTGACCTCGACGATGAAGCACAGTTTTGATCGCAGCCTTCCGGAGGACCAATTCACGATCTTTGCAACCTGCAGCCCACTGCTTCGCGAGCCACTGACGGTGGGCTGCGACACGCCTTTTTCCGATACGTGGTTCATTCCAAATCAAAATGACTTCCAGAACTCGGTAGACGCGATGCTGGCGACGGTGGGCCTCGACGTTCAATACCGCGACCGCTATGGCAACCGTCGCCGTGCCCACTCGCCCAATGTGTGGCTCGAGGAGGTCCCGCCGAAATCATGGCCCTCGCTGCTGTCATTTTTCCGCGAGTCCCTGGGGACGCTGCCTCAGCAGCGGGTTGTCGACCATTACGCGGACCTCCGGATTTTTCAATGTGACCTGAGCGGCTTGGATGGTGGCGGCCACGACATGGCGTTTGTGGAACGGTTTGCCCTCCGCATCTCGACGTTGCAGGCGGTAGACGACGGTTATTGCTGGTGGTACGCCAATCATCCGTGTTTCGTGGAAGACATCACATTTGCAGTGAATGACTTCGGCGTTCGCGATGAACGGGGATTCAAATACTGTGTGATGCCATTCAACTCACGTTCCCGGGTTCAGCCAACGGGCTGGCTGGAAGCCGGCGATATGAAACCGCTCGAGTTCAAATCCTGGCTGCTCCCTGGTCAGGGCGCCGCGCTGTTATGGAAGGCGAAATGAAATCGGACATCCCGTCCGCCAGGTCGACGGCCGAAGTTCTTGCCATGGATTTGAAAAAGTCCTGGCGCTTGGGTGACTTCGAAAAGATGAACGCTGTGGTTCGTGATTTCTCATCGTTACGTGACCAGCTCGTTCTCGACTGGATGCCTGCAATGCTCGTACATCATTGCCCGGACTGGCGACCGGGCAGGTCGTTTCGTTTCAGAGAGACCGATCCGTCGAGCCTTCTCGCGCAATTCGACATCGCGCAGTTCGCACTTCTAACGCCGCTGTCACAGCTGTATGAAGAGGCCCTGAAGAGGAAATGCGGTCACGGCCCGTTAGCTATGTTTGTTTTCGAACGCGGTGAGCGGGTACTGGTTCCCCAGTTGCGCGAGGCGCTGTCCGAAGCAAACGATTTCAGGTCGCAGGTTCAGTGTTTCAACAGCTGGTTTCTGCGATGTGTCGAAGCTGCTGCCGACGAGGTGGTTTGGCTGTTCGGAAGCTCCGTCGAGATGGAAACGCTCGTCGCCGAATGTGCTGCGTTTCGATTTATCAGATCCGCCTTCTTGGAACGCGACCCATCGCTTTACATGGCGTCTCGCCAGGCTCCGAGCGTGATTGCCGAAGAGCTGGCGTCGGCAGCGGTCTCGGGCGCGGCCATCGTTTACCGGCTTGCCGACGTATTTCCGGTTGTTGCTCGCAACTACGGCGTGGTCGTAGATGACGCCTCTATAGATCGCAATCTCGTGACCAACCGCGCATTGGGGGCAATGGCACGCTTGTACATCGGTGATTCCGAGGCAATGACGCGAATTGTGGGCGGATGCGATCAATCCTGCTACGCGGGTGACGCAGCACTCGTTGCGGATGGCCCGCATGGTGGCTATCTCGATGCTTTCGATGGGCTGGAAGACTTTCACAGACGCCATTGGCGCTACATGTGGTTTGATCCAGCGAAGTTCGCAATGTTCGGCCCAACCGCCGAGGATGCTCTTATGGGTCTCGCCCTCGAGTTGGGATCCTCGATCGACCCGTCGACGGGCGCGGCAGTTGAGCAGTCGATTTCGACTCGTCCGCCGTTGGGTTGTCCGGCCCTGGCGTATGGCGGAATCACAGATCTGGTTTCGCTCATCGGCACGTTTTTTCGCTACCCTCCGGTGGCAAGCACATTGAAAGCTGCGGCCGAAACGTCTGTGGAGGCAACGCTCTCCCTGAACGCCGTGGACGATTTGAAGCATCGATTTTCCGTTAGACGAATGCACGCGGAACTTGTTGACGAAGAACTTGTGGACGAAGACGGTTTCGCCTCTTGACACTTCCTCATCTCGGATAGCAAGATGCCCGTCCATGGTGCCT
>JBBSGY010000048.1:0-9784 GCA_038253645.1 Acidimicrobiales bacterium | reverse complement strand
GCCGGCGGTCCGCTTGTGGAAGGCGAAAACATCGAAGTGGATCCGCCGCGCAAACTTGTTCAAAGCATGGTAGCGCTTTGGGGTGACGACGTTAAGAGCGAAGGCACTTCGCGCGTTACTTGGGAAATCGAACAAGTTACCGATTCCTGCCGGCTCATTGTCACGCATGACCAACTCCGCGAAGGTGCAAACGAGCAACTGTTCGGCGGTTGGCCGATGATTCTGTCCGGCCTGAAGACCTGGTTGGAGTCCGGCGAGCTACTCACGACGCCAGGCTCGTTGATGTACAACTAACCAAGCAGGTTCGCCTGCATGTCGGTGAAGTCGACTGCCCACAATTGTTCGGAGCAGACTTCGCAGCGCTCATTTGCAAAGTCGTCATCCCACGTTCCGTCGATGCACAGGAGCGCGCCTTCCCCACAGAGCGCGCTGAACATCGATCCATTCGCTGGTTGTGCGGCCAAGTCAATGACGTGAAGTGTGCCGGCCGGCACGCGCGTCGCTCGGCCCTCAGACTTTACGCCCCGACGGGCGGTTGCCTTGGATCCGGGTTTCGTGCTCTTCGCGCCGACAGCTGCATCCATGGCTCACAGCCTACGGCCGTGGTGAGACATTCTCCGTGAGGACCGATGAAATACTTGGGATTGCCAAGTCGATATGAACATGACAGAAATCACCAGGCATGAACCAGAGATCGAAATGTGCGAGGCGAAGCCATATCTGGGGCTCCGAAAGACCGTCACAATGGCGACGTTTGCGAGCGCGATCGACTTGGGATTTCCCGAGCTGTTCGAATGGCTCGAAACTCATGGCGTTGAGACGATCGAGGCGCCATTTGTTCGTTACTACGTAGTCGACATCGCGGCTGAACTCGAGATTGAATTGGGAGTGCCGGTTCACTCCGAGGTGAAGAGCGATGACCGCGTTCAACATGCGCAGTTACCGGCAGGAGAGTACGTCACTATGCTGCACGTCGGTCCATATGACGGGCTTTACGAACCCGGTGGTGCATTTTGAAATCATGGGCGGCGAAGGGAAGTCGACCCGAACAGTTCTATGGCCAGTTGTTTGACTGGAATATCAATTCGAACAACGAGTACAACTACGGAGTTGTCGACACCAAGACCACAGGTGGCATCCCAGGCGGTGTCGGTCCGGGTGAGCACACCGGTTCCAGGGTCACCATCTACGTGCAGGTTTCCGACATCAACGAAACGCTCGAGAACGCAAAGAAGCTCGGCGCGGAAGTAATGATGGAGCGCACCGAGCTTCCGGGCACGGTCATCATGGCGCTGTTCAAAGACCCGGCCGGCAATGTCGTCGGACTCACCGAAGAAGGCGGCGGACCCGCTCAATAGCTCGCACGGAGCGGAGGGGGAGGGTGAGTAGTCGTGAAATTTCAGGCGGATCATGGCGATAAAGGCTCATCAAAGCGAGATTGAGCTCAGGCGTGCCTTCAAAAAATCGCGTTCTGCAGCATTTGTTGTGAGTTCGAGAGCACGCGAATAAGCGAGCCCTGCGTCGGCGGTTTTACCCATGCGAACCAAAAATTCAGCCCGAGTTGAATGGAATAGATAGTAGCCATCCAGATCGAGCGCATCAATTGCATTGAGCGCTACATCTGCTCCTTCGACTTCAGCGAGAGCAACCGCGCGGTTGAGTGCGACGACGGCCGTGGGAACGTGCTGTACCAGCTCGTCATAGATGACAAGAATTTGTGGCCAGTCGGTTTCCGCAGGAGTCGCCGCGGCGCTGTGCGTTGCCGCAATTGCCGCCTGCAACTGATACGGACCATGGATATTTCGACGCAACGCCGCAGTGATGAGTTCGCGTCCTTCGTGCGCGCGGATTTCGTTCCAAAGCATGCGGTCCTGGTCCGCCAGCAAGATGATCGATCCGTCGAGCGCTGTTCTTGCGGTCCGGCGCGATGCAGTCAACAACATCAGAGCAAGTAGTCCGAGAACCTCGGGCTCGTCGGGCATCAGTTCGACCAACACCCGCGTCAAGCGAATTGCCTCGTCGCAAAGGTCGTCACGTACCAGGTCAGTGCCCGAAGTTGCGGTGTAGCCCTCATTGAAGATGAGATAGAGAACCGACAACACCGCTTGTAAACGATCCGGCAGTTCCGCGTCGTCTGGCACGCGGTAGGGAATCTTCGCATCCCGGATCTTGCTTTTTGCGGGCACGATACGTTGTGCCGATGTCGTTTCGGGGACGAGGAACGCGCGCGCTACTTCGTCGGTGGTGAGTCCGCCGAGCAGCCGCAGTGTCAATGCTACTTGCGCGGTCTGCGCGAGCGAAGGGTGACAGCAGGTGAAGATGAGTCGTAGCTGATCATCGTTCACAGGGCCCACCTCCTCGGGTTCGCCGGCAATGTGTAGCAGAGCGGCCTGCGCGTACCGATCGTTGCGTGACGACTCGCGTCGAAGCCGATCGATCGCGCGGTTGCGCGCTGTCGTGATAATCCACGCCCCCGGATTGGGCGGCGCACCTTGTACGGGCCACCGTTCCATAGCGACGGCGAATGCTTCTTGGACGGCCTCTTCGGCGACGTCTATATCCCCGAAGAGGCGTACAAGGGTTGCCACCGCACGGCCCGATTCGTCTCGGAAAATGCGGCTCAGTCGTGCAGGTTCGATTGCTCGAACCTCCTTACGCTTCGGGCTCGTCTTGGAACTGACGCAATTCAACGGTGCCTCTGCAGGCGATCGAGGCCCTCTTGGCCCACTCGAGAGCGTCGGTTTGGTTGTCGGCCTTGATGATCCAGAAACCTCCGAGTACTTCTTTGGTCTCCGCATACGGGCCGTCGGTAACGGTGACGTCATTGTTGTCGAGACGAATTGTTGTTGCGTGCTTTACAGGCTCAAGGCCGCCGCCGAACACCCAACGGTTCTTGCCCTGTAGTTCCTTGTTGTAGACGTCGACTGACTTGTACACGTGTTCCATTGACTCTGCGTCGGGAAGTGCACTTTCGTCCATGATAACGCTCATGAGATATTGCATTGGTATGAACCCTGCTATGTCAATTGCTGCCAGAGGCAGATGTTGTCGAATAATTTCAGAATTCTCCACCGGCGTAAACGAGCACACCCTGTGACTCCATCGGGCCTTTGAGTGCGTAGGTTGCCTTGACCATCTCGTCGGTGTCTGTTCGTCACCCTCACAACGAATGGCAGCACGCGAAATCGACAAGGTCGGCAGATTTTCTCGACCAATACGTCAGGTGCCGAATAGTGGGCGTGAGGTGCCATTGCTCGGCCGTTGGTTGGTGCGGAAAACGGCTAAACAGGGCGGGTGGTTGAACAACTGGATGCCGAGACGCTTGCGTTTGCCCACCAGATGTTCGATCTCGCTCGCAGCGGCGACGCGGAGGCACTTTCCGACTATCTGGATAGTGGTCTGCCTCCGAACCTCACCAACGACAAGGGCGACTCGCTGCTGATTCTCGCCGCGTATCACGACCACCTGGACGCAGTCCGTGCACTACTCGATCACGGTGCCGACACTGCTCGGGTGAACGACAAAGGCCAAACGGCACTGGGTGCTGCCGTGTTTCGCCAGTCCGAGCCGATAGTGCGCATACTTCTTTCTTCAGGTGCTGACGCGAAACTTGGCTCACCGTCCGCAACAGAAGTTGCGAAATTTTTCGACCTGCCCGAAATGTCGGCGTTACTAGCCGACTAGGCCAGGCTCCTAACTGGCGGCTTCTTCTTTTGTGATGTCCACAGCCTGCTCCTCTTCGTCAGGTTCCGCGAAGCCATAACGTCGCAGGACTTCGAGCGCGTTGGCAGACGAGTCTTGCAACGCAAGCAGGCCGGCATACATGCCCCCCGTTTGTGCCAGCTCCGTGGGCGTACCCTGCTCGACAACTTGACCACCTTGCAAAGCAACGATCTTGTCGACGCTTGCAATCGTTGACAGGCGGTGCGCGATCACAAGCGTCGATCGGCCCTCCATCAGGCGGTCGAGCGCTTGCTGCACTTCGGCTTCTGCGCGCGAGTCGAGGGAACTTGTTGCCTCATCGAAGATGAGAATCGGCGGGTTCTTGAGAACCGCGCGTGCGATGGCGATGCGTTGCTTTTGGCCGCCGGATAGTCGCACGCCCCGCTCGCCAATTTGAGTGTTGTAACCGTCTTTGAACCGGCTGATGAAACCGGCCGCATTCGCAATCCGCGCCGAATTTTCGACTTCCTGATCGGTTGCTTCCGGACGTCCGTATGAAATGTTCTCGCGTATCGTGCCACTGAACAGTGCCGGTTCTTGGAAGACAACGCCGATTTGATCGCGTAGTGAAGCTTGCTTCACGGCTGAAATATCGACGCCGTCAATGGAAATTGTGCCTTCATCAAGTGTGTAGAAGCGCAGTAACAAGTTGGAGATGGTGGTCTTGCCCTCGCCGCTCTCGCCCACAAGAGCAACGCGGGTTCCTGGTTCAATTGTAAAGCTGAGGCCATTCAAAACTTGCTGGCCGTTGTCATAGGCAAAGTTGACATCGCGAAATTCGATGCGAGCGTCGGTGACATTGAGTGCGGTTGCGTTTGACTCGTCAAAGATGGACGGCTCGGTTTCCATCACCTGGAAGAAGTCACGTGAACCCGCCTGAGCGCGCTGTAGTTCGTCAACGACGAATGAAAGTGCAAACAGGGGAAACTGAGCCTGAATGACAAGCTGCAGCATGAAAACAAGTTCACCGATCGTGTAGTGGTGATGCAGCGTGCCGATAACGATGTAGGTGTACATCAAGAAAAAAGCAACGCTGAGGCCGATACGGCGGTAAATGTCGTACCGGTGCCACTCTATTGACTGGCCGCGAGTTTGCGTCTCGATCGAGCGCCGTTTCGTCGCAAAGAACCGACTCTCGGATACCTCTCGCGCGAAGCTTTTCACGACTCGTATCTGGTTGATGCTTTCGATGAAGCGTCCGTTGTTGATGTCGGTGTCACTGTTGATTCCTTGTTGGCGCGCTTGCCAGCGCTGGCTGGACTGACGCGTCATCCAGATATAGAAGGGAAACAGTACGGCGAGAGTAACGGCAACGGGCCACGCGTAGTAAGCGAGTATGCCGATTGTGATGACGCTTGTAAGAAACCAACCGATGAAGTTGTTCGCAAGCGCATTGGTGAGCTGACTGACTGTATTGATGCTTCGTTCGAGGCGGCTCGTGATGCGACCGGCAATCTCACCGTCGAAATACGCGAGCGGCAGCTTCAGCAGGTGGTTGTAATAGCGCTGCGACATGAGTGTGTTGAGCTTCGCCGCGAGCATGTCGCCGTAGTAGCCCTGCACATTGCTCATAAGTGTGATTGCAAGGTTGATCAGCAGGATGACGCCGAGAAGCCACCAGATTTTCGACGACGACGTCGAGCCGGTAAGGCCATGTTTGCCCAGATCGTCGACGATCGACTTGATCACAAACGGTGTTGCCTGGTTCAGCAGCGACACAACGACGACAAACGCGCCGATCAACAGGTAATAACGCCTGAGACTCCATGAATAGCGAACGATCTTCAAAAGGTCTTGCACGAGGGTTCAAGGTACAGGTCTATCGAGGGCTACCCAATTCGAACCGTACATTCGCATGGAGAAATATTGAGGCCGTTATGTCGGGTTGGCGAGGTTCTTCAGGAAGTTGGGGACTCCTAGTCGCCGACGGGGGCCAATTTCACGAGGGCGCCTTCCAAAAAGCGTAATGCGTCAGTCTCGTTATCAGCAAGCCCGACTATGCGCCCCTCCCACTCGCCACGCTCGTTGGTGGCACCTCGGTAACACGCAATGCCGCGCCGAACGGGGAAGCAATATCTGGTTCGATCAACATTGAAGCGCGTTCCTTCGAGGCGTTCGATCGTCGAGGTGTGGATGCGCTTTTTACTCATCCGATGAGCTCGTAGTCAAGCTGTTCAGGAAAGCGCTTTTGTCGTCGCGTCGATGCTTCGAGATCGTCGAGAAAATTGTCGGCAAGGATGATGCCTGCTTCTGCAAACCACTCGATCAGCGCGTGGCGTTCACCCCGCAACTGTGTGGTCGGTCCGATCTTGAGGCAGATAATCCCGCTCTCGTGGTCGACTCGACTAATCGTGGGAGGCTTCTCGCTGGCGACCTCGATGACTGTTACTTCCGGCGATACATGATCCGCCAAACCCACGCACCCTCCCCCTCCCCCAAGGCTGTGTCCGGTTAGTCCGAATTACACCTTTGTAACACAGACGAAATGGTTCAAAGCGGACATTCGGAAAATGGGAGGCCGAAGTCCTAGGTTGGTTCCATGGGCAGTCGTTCGAACCGGATACTTGCCGGACTCGTTCTTGTGCCGGGGGTCATCTTCGGCGTTTCGACTCTTATGCTCGATGAGCTCAACGCTCGTAACGCCGCAGCGGCTGCGGCCGGCGTCGGTATCTCCGGTGTCGTTGCGGCAGGTGTGATTGCGAAACCTTCGCAACGGGCAATCCGCGCGGCGGTTGTTTGGTCATTGTTTTCAGTTGTATTCGAAATCGTGCAGGCGCAGAAACATTACGCGGGACACGCAAATGGCCGAGCACTGCTCAATGCAGTTCTCGGCCTAGTGCGTTTTGCTGGAGCCGTGTTCGCCGCACGGCTTGCACGAACGTCGTAGTAACTGTCTATAACAAGCAGCTACGACGCAAGTTCGGTTGACGCCGCCGGGTCGAGCGGAATGATGTCACCGAATTGAGTTGATGCAAGCAGCTCTTCCATTGCAGCGGCAGCTGCAGTCTGAACTTGAGCTTCGAGCAGCTGCATTGTGTTCATGACCTGTGCGCATTTTTGCGAAGCAGCGGTCACGCGTGCAAGGTGCTCATCGCCACGCTTGCGTGCGTCTGCCTCGATCTCAACGCTCAGCTTTTTCGCGTCCGCAATCATTTTTTCTGAGTCGAGCCGAATTGCGGCTGCGACTTCTTGAGCTTCGCGGCGCACATCACTTGCGGCATCATCAGCAGCACGAAGAACGCTCGCGATTTGCTGACTTGCATGATCGTAAGGGTCACCGGATGCAACCGAAGACATCTCAGCTTGCCTATCCTTGATCATTTGCAATGCAGCTTCGGCTTCGTCGCGTTGGCGAGCTGCCTGGTCGCACAGAGCCTGTGCTTGTTCGAGTTCGCGCGACGACTCTTCACGCATCGATCTTGCATCGTCGAGTTGCATGTCGGCGTGACGTGCCTTCTCGTCGATGACCAATGCTTCTTGCTTGGCGTCTTCGAGAGCAAGCGCTGCTAATTGCGAGTCCTGCAGAGCCGAGCGATAGCTGGCGGCCAGCCTGCGCATGTACTCACGAACGTCGTTCTGGTCGAATCCTCGAAGCGATACGACGAAGTCTTTGCCTTCGATTTCTTCGGGCGTAAGTCGCGCATCGGGTTTGATCGCGAATTCTTCGAAAATGTTCTCTGACAATGGAGCTCCCCTAGTTCCGTGTTTTAAAAAAAAATTCGCTATGTACGGCGAAGTGTCTGAGGCGCCTCAATCAGAAACCATTGCCAGGAGTACCGAACCTCTGGGCATCCGTCAAGGAATTCAAACGTTTATGATGTCTATTTCCGGCCGTGCACCAAATCTCACGAACGATGCATCACCGTGTTTGATGCCGATATCCCAGGTCACGAGCAATTTGCGGCCCTTGGTCTGCTTAGCGCATCCCCCGGCGGATTAACCAGGCGGCGATGCCGATCCATGCGAGGCCGGCGATGGTGAGTGCGCCTCCGATGGGAGCTGGAACGGAATGCCCGGACATCGATGCGACACCGCCGATGCACATGAGAAGTGCGATGATCAGCCCTGGAAAAATGAGCCAGATCTTGCCGGTCTGTTTGAGCCCTTGCAGAAAAATCGGTCTTGGAATCCTCCGAAACCTGTATGCACCGAAACCAAGCACGGCAAACGGGTAGGCGATGAGAACAGGCAATGGGAAATGACGCACAACGTTGATCCCGAAAATCGCGATCAAAAAGAAACTACTGACAGTTCGAACGAGGTTCTCTCGCGGAAGATGCGATGTTGGGTCTTCTTTGGCGGCGGCGAGCAGGTGATCGTGCGCCTTGCCGAATCGCCGCGTCGATTGAAAGGCCGCGCCGAGGTTGTTTCGGTACATCGCTCGATTGGGTTCGAGCTCCAGGGCCTTTTCGAAATGCTTCACAGCGCGCCACTTGGTGTGACCGGCAAGTTCGATGAGACCGAGCGCGTTGTGCGCCTCAGCGAGTTCCGGGTCGAATTCGAGCGCCTTCAACGCTGAACTTCGAGCCGTCTTTCGATTTCCAAGGGCGGCGTGAATCCACGAGAGCGTCAGCCAGGTCAGCGCCTCGGCAGGATTCGTTTCCAGAGAGAGGTTCGCGAATTGGAGGGCCTCTGCATTGCGACTCCCCTCATGCAGCGCGAGCGCATGCAGTCGCATGGCAATCGCAGATTGTGGAATGAGACTCAACGTGCGTTCGGTTGTCGCAAGCGCCTCAGCCTTTTGGCCCAATGTGAGCTGGCACTGAGCAATAAGTAGCAATGGCGTTCCATGGGTTGGATTCTTCGCGGTTGCAACGGCGAGCACTTCGAGAGCGTCTTCGTGGCGGCGCGCGTCCATCAAGGCCAACGCGGCCGCGATGGGGTCGTCCGGAATTTGAAGAGTGCTCACACCAGTTTGTTCTTCTTGATGTATTTCAAGAGTTCGTCGTACTCACCACTTTTGTTGGCGAACATCGCGAAGTTGTTTGCAACGCTGAACCATGGGTTGGTGCTCGGTGAAACATCGGTAAGAGCGGCATAGAAGTCGTCCATACCGATCGGCAAAACAGTTCCTTCATCCATTGCCCGGGCCATAGCGGTCTCAGATGCCGACTGGCAGAGAAGCCGCAGATCGGCGCCCGAGAAACGATCCGTCTTTTTCGCAATTGTGCGCGCGTCGACGCCGTGAACCGGACGTTCGCGCAAATTCGATTCGACGATCGAGCGTCGAGCTTCTTCATCCGGAGGAAGTATGAGCATTGTCCGATCGAAGCGGCCCGGGCGGCGGAGTGCCGGGTCAACATCCCACGGAGCATTGGTTGCGCCTAGAACGAACACGCCGTCGTTGTCGCTCTCGACACCGTCAAGCTCCTCGAGAAGCTGTGCAACGACGTTTCTCGCACCGGAGTTTGCAAGCTCTGTGCGCTTCATTCCGATAGCGTCGACTTCGTCGAAGAAAAGTACGCACGGCGCGAGCTTGCGCGCGCGTTCGAAAAGCGAGTGCACGTTCTTCTCGCTGTTGCCGAGCCACATGTCGAGTACTTGGTGCAGACCGATCGCCATGAAGTTCGCCTCGAGCTCACCGGCAACGGCACGAGCAAGAAATGTTTTTCCGCATCCGGGAGGGCCCCATAGCAAGAGTCCACCGCGTAACGAATTGCCGTACATCGCTCGCATCTTCTGGTTTTTCATTGGTTCGAGAAACGATGTGCGGAGGCGCTTCTTGACGGCATTCAGTCCGCCGACATCGTCGAGCGTTATTGCGCTGCGCTTGGTGCCATCGTCGAGGATTGAGCTCAAGAAGGCGTCGATCTCCTCATCGGTTGCAAGTTGCGTTTCTTGGCCGAGCGCAATAGGACGGGGTCCGCTTCCTTGTAATGCGTTGATCAATCGCCGGTAGGCGTCACCGCGCTCAGACTTTCCAATTGCGTCTGCGGCAGAAGCGGACAGTGCAAGTCCCTGCATGCTGTCGGGTTCAAAGTAGAGGATCGCGTGTGCGTGCTGCATTGCCTCGTCCGCGCGATCGCTTTCGAGCAACAGCGTCACGAGGTGTGCGCGAAGG
>JBBSGY010000047.1:0-9809 GCA_038253645.1 Acidimicrobiales bacterium | reverse complement strand
CAAAATGGTTTCAGGCGAATGGCAACACAAATTGTCTGCGTTATTGAGTCAAAGTCATTGTGGATATCGCCTTGCGCAGCGATGCAGAGCGTGTATTTTTCAGGCCGTCCGCCCACTTTCATTTTGCGACAGCCTGCAAAGGCAGGCGATCTCAAACGAGTTCGCAATTTACTGTGTGCCTAAGTGCCGTTGGGTTTGCTTGAGCCGTGTGCGGTGAAAGTCGCACGCACGGTTCTGAGGGGAGGCCGGCGCAGTAATGCGTCGGTCTTACCCGGTGTGTTTGACTCAAGCCCTCGGCTTCGTCGTAGACGAATGCCGAGCTCGTGCTCCCAACTGAGTTACTTGCGCGGTTGCCGTCACCGTCATAAGAATAAGCGCAGATGTTGTCGGGCTCGTGAAGCTCTTCATTCGGTTCGCGAGGTCATATGCCATCGTCGTCGACTGGCCTCCTGCAACTTGGCTGGTCCGGTTTCCCTTTTGGTCGCAGCCGTAGTTCGTTGTCCTCGCACGAGCCGTTCGCGCGAGGTCAATTCGCTTGCGTCATCGTAATTCTGCGTCGAACCATCTTGAGCCTTGGTGACGTTGTCGGATGTACTTGCGTGAGCATTGATGTCAGTAGCAACATGCGGACGGCCGTTGACGTAGCACGACGGTTTCAAAGTGTGTTCACCAACAGCGCAATCAATACCCATACGGTGCCGACGATCAGATTGACGCGCCCGAGAAGCATACGGGGTCCATCGCCGGGTTTCAGTTTGTCCCACGCAAAGGGATATTTTGGATCAAAGAAGCGTTTGAACTTTCCCCAAGTCAACTCCCACACGACACCCCAGACGATCAGCACCACGGGAAAGAAAAATGCCTTCAATTACCCCTCAGCTTTCGTGTTGCTTGCTTCAAATCACACCTAACAAGCGACTCCACCGTTGCCTAGATAATTAAGGCCCCTTCCACCAATGAACGTTCCGGTTCCCGCAATTGCGTTTGTGTAGCCACGACTTCGTAGAATTGCTTCTTCCGAGAAGTGTTCACCGGTGTTTCCGACGTTATAGCGATTTGCAACACGGCCGCTTACGACGTTAAGGCCTACATTCGCAAGCGCAGCTGAACAATCGACATATCCATTCTGACTGTTGGTGCATGCCTTGTACGCAGATACTGCCGATAGTGCCGTCGAAATATAATTGAGGCTAGCGCCCACGACGCATAGTTCAGGCTGGGCAAATATCCCGCACACTAGATAGGCAGCGGTTGAGCCTATCGCCGTTGCGTCCGACAACGGCTCCGAATTGTCATAGACCGATTGTCCAATTACGTGTAGTCCGTACTTGAAATCGTCAAAAGATCCCAGCTTTCCACCCCACCAATTCCATTTTAATCCGCTGGGGTCAGTTGCGTTCGTCGGGTCGCCGCCAGCGTACGCGTATAGCGCTTTCGTCAAAGTCGCCAGCGGGTCCACATTTACGAACTGTGCAGTTGTCGGATCGTAATAACGCGCACGCATCCAATACAAACCCGACTCTGCGTGCAGGTATTGGCCGGCATATGGCAATGGTGTTGTTGCAGCTCCGGTGTGTGAGTTTGTCTTGCCAAATGCGTCGTAGCCGTAAGTGCCGGTGACATTCTTGTTCTGGTCTGTCAGCACGCGTGTCGAGATGGTCTTGGTGCAGATACGTCACTGTTGATCCGTTGATCTGCTCGACCGGTGAGCCTGTGGATCCGTAGACGTAGGAGTTGGTTCCGTCACTGAGAATCTGGCTCAGACCTTCTGCCTGGTCATAGACGAACGCGACTAGCCCCTGTGGAGTGCCCGACAATTCCGACAATTTACCGTCGCTGCATAACCACGATGGTGTCACAGGTTGATCATCCGAATTTGCAATAGTCATTGCTTCGGACAATCCCTCCTGAGGGACGACAGGTTTGCCGACTTGACTTTTGGGATCGAAGGATAGGACGTCGGGAGACAACCAACGATGGTGCCGTCGTCCGCGTGCAGACCGTAGGTCTTTGTTCCTCCATTTGCCAGGACCGATAGTCGGTAGGAATCTCCCGGGGCGAGTCTTTTCAGCGGGTCTGACTTCGGTCCCGACGTGCGGAGTGGAGATGGCTCGTACAGCGTGACGGCTGCGCCGGTGTCATTTGCGATGTTCAAGTAGAACCACTGATCCCCGCTGACTGCGTTGCAGCCAACGAGAACAATCGCAAGCACAGCGCACCAGAACAAAACATCAATCCGCAAGGTCTGTGTCGCGCCCACCCTACGGCCCAATGTTGTTACGAGGACCAACGCCTGCTCCCCACGGGTACGGCACTGCGGGGTAGAGATCTCTTGCCCCGCCCGTATGTACGCCGGGAAGATACCAATACAGCGGGTCGCCGGGCTTCTTGTCGATACCATTTACATGGAGCGGCGAAATTCCTCCGTTGACATTTTCGTCATTTGTCGTCTCGTCTGAACCCGTCGCTCGTTTCAGAATGTCGTATCCCTCGTCGGCATAGAGAAAAGCATTGCTCACATTGCATAGTGCAACGTTCCATGAGCCTGGCAGGTAATTGCCGATACTGCTCTGTGTTCGGTAGATGAGGTAGTAGTCGAAATACGGCGGAACTGCGGCAATTTTCACTGCAGTATTTGCCGCCGTTTTCAATGTCGAGCGCGTTACATCTTGAATGCCTTGAGCCGCTTCATTGAACGCCTTGTTCCAGTCCTCGAGCGGATACATGCCAAGCGGATCCGTGAAGTTAGACGGATTGTCTAAGGCGTAGCCGTACGGAGTCGCCGTATGTGCGACCAATGGGTCGACATTTACGAACTGTGCAGTTGTCGGATCGTAATAACGCGCGCGCATCCAGTACAGCCCTGATTCCGCGTCGTTGTATTGGCCTGCGAACTGCAACGGCGTCGAATTGGTTCCGGTATGTGAGCTCGTTGTGCCGTACGCGTTGTAGCTGTACGTACCTGAAACACTTCGGTTTTGATCTGTCAGCACACGCGTCGAGCCGAGTTGGTCTTGATGCAGATACGTCACTGTTGTTCCATTGATCTGCTCGACCGGCATCCCTCCTGGGCCAAAGAGATAGGAGTTGGTGCCGTCACTGAGTACTTGACTCAGTCCTTCTGCCTGGTCATAGACAAACGCTGCATTCGTTGAACCAACGGTCTTGCTCGTTCTATTTCCGTCACCGTCGTAGCTGTAGGCAGCCGACGTCGTTGGAGACGTGAACGCCTTCAACCGGTTCGCAAGGTCATAACCAAGCGATGTTGTCTGACTTCCGGTTACCTGGCTCGTCCTGTTGCCTTTTTGGTCATCTCCGTAGGTTGTCGTTGTTGCGTCAAGGGTCCTGGAGGTCAGCTCGTTCGCATTGTCGTAGGCCTGGGTGGCCCCGTCTTGGGTCTTGGTGATGTTGTTTGCGTTGTCGTAGGTGAGGTTCGAAGCGTTCACCGATGTGAGGCGGCTGTTTTGGTCATAGCCGTAGTTCTCGGCCGGCTGAGTCAGTGCTCCCGTCGATGCCGATGACGTGAGCTGTCCAGATCCGTTTCGTGTGTACGAGATATTGGCTGCGGAGCCCTTGGCGATCGACAATGCGTTCAGTTGGTTCGCGTTGTCGAATGTCGCGGCGTTGGCAACGCCATTGGCTGACAGCGTTGACGTCTGGTTGCTGTTCGGGTCATACGTGAACCTGTTGGTGTGGCCCAGCCAGTCAGTTACTGCAGTGAACCTGTTTGCAGCGTCATAAGTTCTTGTGACGGTATTACTGCCCGGATAGCCGATGCTCGTCAGGTTGCTTGCGTTGTCATAGCCGTATGCGGTTGTAACACCTGCACCGTTGGTCTGACTCGTAAGTCTTCCGAGGCTGTCCCAAGCTGTTGTCGTCGTGCCCGTGCCGTCGGTCATCGAAGTTCTCTGACCCTTGGCGTCGTAGACGTAAGAAACCGCCGGTGTGGAATCCGAATAACCGACATTGGTCAGGCGGTTTGCTGCGTCATAGGAATACGTGGTGCATCCTGACGGTGTTGTTACACACGTGCCACCGGGGTCGACCTTGTTGGTCATATTGCCGGCGGGGTCATAGCTGTAACTGGTAGCTCTGTTCAGCGGATCTGTCGTCGATGTGAGCCTTGCCAGCTGGTCGTAGGCATAACTGGTTATGTGGCCGTTGCCGTCTGTCTGGGTCTTGAGTGTTCCGTCTGGCCAGTAGCTGGTCGACTGAGTTGTGTTGTCGGGCTTGGTTGTTGTCGTGGCCTCGTTCGCAGCGTCATACGAGAAGCTCGTAGTGCGACCATTGCCATCCGTCGTAGCGGTCTGGTTTCCGTTCGCATCATACGTGGTCGTTGTTCGGTGAGCCGTCGGGTTCGTCGACGTCCAAAGCGGATCCTTCGTTGCGGTGACACGGCCGAAGTTGTCGTGGTCATACGTGGTCGTGAACTGCGATTGCGTGCCACCTGGCACGTTGCCTTTCGGGTCGACCTTCGTGAGCAACCATCCCTCTGTGTTGTAAGTGAACGTTGCCTTGTCGCCCACCGCATCAGTAGACGAGCTGACATTTCCGTAGGTGTCGTAGGTGACGTTGGTTGAGTGACCGTTCGGGTCGGTGACCTTGGTGACGTCCCCGGGGTGCGGGCTGTCGCCGTAGGTGTAGGTAGTCATGATCTGCGATCCATTGAGCGGCCTGGAAGTTGACAACAAATTGCCCGATGTGTCGTAGGTGGCGGTTGTCACTACACCGTTCTGGTCAGTCGATGCTGTCTGGTCATTGAGTGCGTCAAAGGTTGCAGATATCGAGCGCCCAAGCGCGTCTGTCGATGAGGTCCGGTTGCCGTTGGCGTCGTAAGTGAACGTGGACATGTGACCGTTGGGATCGGTGGCACTCGTCAGCCCAACCGTGTTCGGGTCGTACCTGAATGTCGACGTCGCTGCTTGTGTTGTTCCGTAACCTGTAACGTGGCCTGTGCGAAGACCGTATTGGTAAGTGTCGAGGCTGACGTTGCCTTTCGGGTCTGTGATCTTGGTCGATCCCGAGACGCTCGTGTAGTCGAACGTTGTCGTGCGACCGAGCTGATCGGTTTGGCTTGTTACGCGGCCTTGGGAGTCATAGGCATTCGTGACAACGGGCGTGGGGGTTGTAGTGGTGTCGCCGTAGAACTTCGGTGCCCGCATCGTGAGAATGCGGTGCGCTGTGTCGTAGGCGAATTGCGAGTGACCGCTGCCTACATCGATGACATCTGTCAGGTTGCCCGATCCGTCATAGATGAAGCTCTCGGTTCGCCCGGTAGGGTCGCTGACGCCTGTTATGTGAGTACCGGTGTAGGTAAAGGTCAGCGATCTGTTCGCTGGATCGGTGACTTTCAGAGTCGAAGAGTCGGGATGTGTGATGTTCGTCACATATCCGCTGAGATCTTTCTCCGATGTGAGATTTCCCGAGGAGTCGAAGCTGAAGATCTCTTTCGCGCGCCGCGTGAACGTAAACGTGCCGTCCTGGTTCTTCACGAGCGTTGCCTGTACGCGCGGAGGAGCCGTGTAGACGCCCGAGCCGTTGTCGGTGAACGTCACCTGACTTGCGTTCTCTTGATTAACCGTGACGGTTGGCGCGTTGATCGAAAGCGAGAATCCGTAGTCGAATGACCAGCCGAACCCGAATGCGCTGTCTGTCGACGCGGTCCCCGAGTTGTAGGTACGTGAGAGTGAGAGCGGAATTCCTCTGCCTGGAACCGCGATGTCATTCCACGTGTGAGAGAAGTTGCCGGTTCCTGTGTCCACCGGGTCGGCCGCGCAACCTTGAGATTCCTTCAGGCAAACCTCCGATGGATTGGAGCCGTTGCCATAAGACTCACCTGGTGTGATCGGGCCACCTGTCGGAGGTGCGGGCGGTGGAGGTGGAGCCACCGGGCCGACTCCTGGAACGCCGGGTACTGCGATCCCTTGAACCTGGCGTATATGGTGCGGGAAAATTTCGGAAGGCTCGGTAGCCTTCGTATCGTCGTTGAAATATGTCTCTATGTCGGAGATGGAGACGTTCCCAATAGGATCGATCGCTACTGCAACCGGGTTTCGTAAGGATGCCGCTGTTGCCGGGCCTCCATCGCCGGAGAAGTCTGCGGTGCCATTGCCCGCAACGGTTGAAATGATGCCCGTGCGGCCCTCGACTCGCCGGGCACGGTAAGAGTTCTTGTCGGCAACGAAAAGGTTTCCCGCGCCATCGAGCGCAACGCCCATTGGTTGTTTCAATGTCGTCGATGTGGCAGGTACACCGTCAGTTACAGTGTTACCACTGAAGTCGTAACTGCCGTTACCCGCCACCACGGTCAGGGCTCCGGTGGCGTGGTCGATGCGTTCCACCTGGAAGTTGTCCTCATCGGCAACATAAACGTTTCGCTGAGCATCGACGGCGAGACCTTCGGGGTTCTTAACCGAGGGATACGTCGCGATTGTCGTGATGAGACCCGTGGACGCGTCGAGCTTCCTGACGGTCGCTGAGTTGTTTATCTGCCCGATGTATAGGTTGCCGGAACTGTCGAGGGTCAATGCGCGCGGATACGGGATAGAAGCGTCCGTTCCTGCAACGCCGTCCGCAACAGACGCACCTCCGCCGGCGACCGTGGTAATCGTGCCGCTGGAGTCGATCTTGCGAATACGGCCACTACGGTCGGCAATGTAAACACTGCCGGAACTACTCACTGCAATGCCCCAGGGGTCCACCCTGGCTGACGTTGCAGGGCCACCGTCACCAGAAAAACCCCTCGTTCCGTCACCTGCGACTGTCGAGATGACGCCGGTGGCGCTGATCTTGCGTACGCGGTAGTTCATCTCGTCCGCAAAATAGAGATTTCCGGTGATGTCGTAAGCCTCGCCCCACGGCCCGGCAATCTGCGCTCCAGTCGCCTGCCCACCATCACCGGAAAAACCGTTCGTCCCTGTGCCGGCGATCGAGTTGATCGTTCCAACGGAGGCCGCTGCGGGCTCAGCCGAAAGAGCGAGTGTCGCCGTAGTAGGGAGCAGACCTACTACAACGCTCATCGCGGCAACGCGCGCGGCACTTTTAAACGATGACAATGTTCGTCGTCTCAGTCTCTTCATCCTCAAGCCCCCGTGTATGTGATGTTCGTCGGTCCGTCGCCGGTTCCGCTTTGTGTTTGAACGACTGTTCCGTTGACGAGAACTTGCAAGGTCCAGCTGGCCTTGCTTGTGCCGCAGGTGTCGTATTGATTGACACCGATGGTGTAGGTGCCAGGTGGTGGAGCACTCGCCCACGACGTTCGTTCCTGGCCACCGGTCGATGAGTTGTTGACGTTGCAGATGCCTTGGTCACCGCCGAAGGTTCCGCCTGTTGACGATGGACCTGTGCTTCCGTAGTAGCTGACGTTCTGGTTGGGCTCGGTGACGTAGAGATCCATGTCGGCCCCGTTGTCCCAGGTCAGTGAGAATTGCAGTGCGGGAGCTGCTGTGACGTTGACCTGTCTCGTCGTCGTCGCCGTGCCGCCGCGACTGTCCGTCACGGTCAAGGTCACAGTTGGCGTTCCTGCAGCGACGAAGATGTGTGAGACCTTCTGGCCTGTTGCCATTCCGGTGTCACCGAAGTTCCAGGCGTAATTCGTGATCGTTCCGATGTCTGCGGACGACGGGCTTGCGTCGAAGTTGACCTTGAGCGGTGCCGGGCCGTATGTCGGGTTCGTCGTGAAGCTCGCCGTTGGTGGGTTATAGGTGGTGACCGTTCTTGTCGTCGTGCCCGTCAGGCTGTTGCTTGCAGTCACGGTGAGCGTGATCGTGAACGTGCTCTTGGTTGTATAGGTGTGGCTTGCGGTAACTCCCGTTGCAGTCCCTGTGTCACCGAAGTTCCACGAGTAGCCGGTGATCGTTGTGCCTGTTGCTGTCGTCGATCCCGTCCCGTCGACATTGACCGCCAGCGGAATGTCTCCTGAGCTCGGAGTTGTGGTGAAGCTCGCCGTCGGTGGTGGTGTGCTGTTCGTGGTTGCCGGCCTGAAGGCAACCATGTTTGCCACGTAGGCATTCGCCGATCCGAATGTCTGGGTAGAGGAGACTGATCCAGCCGTCGACAGGACCTTGTCCTGGATTGCCGCGTCCTTGTTGTTGAGCGAGTTGCGTTGTGTGAATCCTGTTCCGGCGGTGATGGTCGTGGTGCCAACGGGACTGAGCACTCCACCGAAGATCAGGTCTCCGTTAGTGGTTGTCGGGGCCGATCCAGAGGTGACGCCGTTGGTTGTCGTTGTTCCCGTGGAGGCCCAGTTGGTGGCGGTCACATCGACCGGATTCGTGGTTGCAATGCCCGAGTACTCAGATGCAATGATCCGTCGGTAGGTCGATGCTGCTCCGAATGTCGCCGTGACTACGTTGCTCGAACCTCCGGCGACGTTCGTTGCGTAGCAAATGCCCAGGTACTGATGGTTTGTGGTGTTGTGCGCGATTGACGTGTTGGTGAACGTGTCGCCCTTGGAGTCGGTGCAGGTGAACGTGGATGTGGTGTGATCGTCCCAGGACAAGAGATTGATGATCGCGTTGCTTGTCGTGTTAGAGGAGGAGAACGTCGTGGTGATCGTCGTCGCAGAGGTGTTGTTGGTCGAGCCGTTCGATTGAACATATGTCGGGGTAGCAGTTCCACCTCCACCGGCTGCGGGCTTGAGTGCAACCATGTTTGCGGCATACGGGTTCGCCGAACCGAAAGTCTGTGTTGACGCAATCGAACCTGCGGTGGTTTGGACCTGGTCCTGGAGCGCGAAGTCCTTGTTATTGAGCGAGTTGCGCTGAGTAAATCCTGTACCTGCTGTGATCGTCGTGGTGCCCACGGCATCGACGACTCCTCCGATTATCAGGTCACCGGCAGTTGTTGTGGTTGCCGAACCCGAGGTGACGCCATTCGTGGAGCTGGTTCCATTCGAACTCCAGTTGGTAGCCGTTGTGTCGACAGGGCTCGTGGAAGCAACTCCGCTGTACTCGGCGGCAATGATCCGGCGATATGTCGATGCCGCACCGAAGGTCACTGTGACCGTGTTGCTGGAACCTCCGGCGATATTCGTTGCGTAGCAGATGCCCAGGAACTGATGGTTGGTGGTGTTGTGAGCGATTGCCGTGTTGGCGAACGTGTCGCCTTTCGAGTCGGTGCAACTGTAGGTGGACGTTGCGTGATCGTCCCAGGACAAGAGATTGATGATCACGTTGCTTGCTGTGTTGGAGGACGAGAACATCGTGGTGATCGTTGTTGCCGATGTGTTCGAGTCTGTTTAGCCCTATCAACGTATCTATCAAACTGCGCAATGCTGACCAGGCTGTTCTCTGTTGAAAATTACGTGGGCGTACACGGACTCGAACCGTGGACCTCTGCCGTGTGAAAGCGGACCATCTGAGGCGATTTCAGGACCACCGCAGACACCCATAAACATGGACTGAACAGGAGTTTTCATTGCTCGTCGTTACTCTCGCTTTCGCCCTGTTTCGCATCATCGAGCGGCCAAACGGCGGTCACCATTTGCTTCCAGCTTCCACAAATTGACATTGACCAATCTCACCCCCATTCTTGAAGTACGGCAAGTTGTAAGGAACGGACGAGTAGACATGGCGACAATTCCAACGGCAGCTGACGAACAAGGCCAGCCAGATCGTGCTGAGCGGGATTACCGAGCCGCCATTGCCGCTGGGGTTTCGGGTGCGGAAATCTGCTACGTAAACCAAGCGTAAGTTCCCTGCACTGGCTCGCGACGAAACAGACCTCTCTTGAGGCCAGAGTCGTAGTCGATTTGAATTGTTGTCAGCGTGAAATGTTGTGCAACTGGTCTGTAATGAGTTACGTCAGCT
>JBBSGY010000046.1:0-9896 GCA_038253645.1 Acidimicrobiales bacterium | reverse complement strand
TAAAGACGAAAAAGACTGTACGCCACTGACCGACTACGAAGCTACGAAGTCGCTCTCGATTCGAGCCGAACTCAAAGCTCTTGGATGTATGGATCTTGCTTGCCTTGATGGCAAATAGCCGATTATCCCGCACAAAATCAACTAGTTGAAGGCTGAGCTTCGCCATGCGCCGCCGAGTGTTCTCAAATGAGGCGGGGGAGCACGGCGAGGCTCAGGCAGCGAGGGGTTGGGGTTGGGGTTGGCTGTGGCCAACCCGGCTGCAGTCGCATGGCCAGTTCAGATCCATGCAGGTCATTACGTATTCGTGTGCCTCACGACCGCTGACGCAGCGTGGATCCGAGCATTGCTCGATACCGTCGATATGGACGGCAAGCACCTCGTGGCAGTGGTCAAAGACTTCATCGCAAAGCTGGCAGAACATTCAGACACCCCCCTAACAGGACGTGACAACAGGGCTGTAACTACGCACATGTAATTATGCCATTGTCGTCTTGTCAAGGCCTGCTCATTCCGAGCGATGGCGACCCGACGTCACTCCGTGGCAATCAGCCGCCCATCGCTCCTGTCATGTGGCCGCATAACCCCTGTTCAGGCGGTATTGTCCGAGGCATGTCACGCGACCTCAATCTTCCAACCGCATCGACCGGCGAATCCTCCGGCAACGACGTCTGGCAGCGCTTGCTCCGCAACCGCATCGTCTTTCTTGGCACTCAGGTGGATGCCGACTCGGCCAACCTCATCTGTGCGCAGCTTCTGCTTCTCGCCAATGAAGATGCCGAGCGCGACATCAGCTTCTACATCAACAGTCCCGGCGGTTCCGTCTACGACGGCATGGCGATCTACGACACGATGCAATTCGTCCCGAATGATGTGTCGACGCTTTGCCTCGGTATGGCTGCTTCGATGGGGCAGTTTCTTCTCTGCGCGGGTGCACCCGGCAAGCGCTACGCGCTTCCGCACAGTCGCATCCTCATGCACCAACCACTTGGCGGCGCGCGGGGCCAAGCAACCGACATCGCGATTCAGGCCGAGCAAATCATTTACACGAAGCGGATGATGGCTGAGCGCATTGCGTTTCACACCGGCCAGCCGGTTGAAAAAATCGAAGCCGACTCTGACCGCGACCGTTGGTTCACCGCTGCCGAAGGTAAAGACTACGGCTTTGTCGACCAGGTAATCGAAAAGGCAGCGCAAGTACCCGCCATCGCCTAACACTGCCACTAGCGTCGGCGGCGATGTCGACGACAATCAGTACTCCCCCCGCTCCTCAGCAGCGCGTGTCGCGACAAGACGTTCAGATCGTTTCCGCGCGCCTAAGTGTCGGCGCGCGTTTGGTGGACATTTGGCGGTTCCGCGAGTTGTTGCTGAGCCTTGTGCGCAAAGAGCTCAAAGTGAAATACAAAGACAGCGCACTCGGGTTCGCGTGGTCGATGTTGAATCCGGCATTCACCTTGTTCATCTACTTCTTTGTCTTTCAGATCATTCTCAAAAATGGTATTCCACTGTTTGCGATCTACCTGCTTTCGGGCCTGCTTGTTTGGAACTTCTTCTCCAATGCGTTGGCCGGTGCTGCGGGTTCGGTTACCGGCAATGGCGCGATCATCAAAAAGGTCTCGTTCTCGCGCGAAGTGCTTCCACTCGCTTCGGTGGGTGCCGCACTGTTCAACTTCGCTCTACAACTGATCGTCATGGCAGCGGCGCTCGTGTTGTTCGGACATGTGCCGTCTTTGACCTACATCTTGCTCGTGCCGGTGGCACTGATCGTGCTGACCATCTTCGCGTCTGCACTTGCGATCTTTCTTGCCGCCGTCAACGTACCTTTTCGCGACACGCAACATCTTTTGGAACTGCTGTTGATGTTTTGGTTCTGGGCGACGCCGATCGTCTACCAATTTCCACTGGTCACCGAGCGGCTCGCAAAAAAGGGTTGGCCCGAATGGCTCGCGTTTTTGAATCCGATCACGCCGATCACTCTCAGTTTTCAGCACGCGTTCTACAACATGTACGACCCTTCCAACCTCAACAATGTGAACGAGAAACTGCACGTGCTTCCACATCAACACGTCAGTTGGTACCTGGTACACCTTGGAATTGTCGCGGTGATCGGCTTGCTCATGTTCTACGGCGCGATGGTCGTGTTCGGCCGTCTCGAAGGCAACTTCGCGGAGGAGCTGTAATGGCCTTCGCCGTTGAGGTTGTTGGTGTAACAAAGCGCTTCAGGCTGTATCACGAGAAGTATTCATCTCTCAAAGAACGCATGATTCACTTCGGGCGAATTCCCTACGAAGACTTTTGGGCGCTGCGCGACATCAACCTCGAGATTCAAGAGGGCGAAACCGTCGGCCTCATCGGTCACAACGGCTCGGGCAAATCGACCCTGCTGAAGATAATCGCCGGAATCCTGCAGCCTACCGAGGGCGTGGTGCGTACACGCGGCCGCCTTGCCGCTTTACTCGAACTTGGCGCGGGCTTCCATCCCGATTTAACGGGTCGCGAAAACGTGTTTATGAACGCGACACTCCTGGGTCTAAAGGAACGCGAGATCGAAAGGAAGTTCGACGAGATCGTTGCGTTTGCCGAACTCGAGAACTTTATCGACAACCAAGTGAAGTTCTATTCGTCGGGCATGTACGTGCGACTCGGCTTTGCCGTTGCGGTGAATATGGATCCTGACATTCTGCTTGTTGACGAAGTGCTCGCCGTCGGTGACGAGGCGTTTCAACGTAAGTGCATTGAACGTGTGCGTTCTTTCCAAAAAGAAGGTCGCACGATTGTGTTGGTTACTCACGGCGTCGACCAGGTGCGCCAGGTTTGTAACTGGGCCGCAGTGCTCGACCACGGTGTGAAAGTGATCGAAGGTACACCGGGTGAAGCAATTCGTTCGTTCCGCGAGCACTTGTTGCTCAAAGGTGTTCCTGCCGAAGAAGATCTCGAACTTTCGCATGGAGAATCGCAAGCGGCGAAGGCAACTAAGTCCGTCAAGATCACCGATGTCGAGCTGAACCACCCGCGACAGAACGAGCAGACCTACTTGCTCCCAGGCGACCCGTTGGCGGTGACGATCAGTTATGAAACCGACGGCCGTGTCGATGATGTTGTCATCGGTATGGCGGTGTATGACGTCGAAGGGCGCGACGTCTTCGGTTGGAACACAAAGCTGCTCGAAACGCCGATTGCGCCACTCGAAGGCAAAGGGCAAGTTCGGTTCTCGTTCGAGCACATTCCGTTGCTGGACGGCGACTACAAGATCACCGTCGGCGCGCATACCGAAGATGAAGGAACTGTCTACGACTGGCATGACCAGCAATACGGTTTCGAAGTGATGTATCCCGGCCGCGCCGCAGGCTTGGTATGGGCACCGGCAACCGTGACGATCAACCGAGGAATAGGTGCACCGAGTGTCTGAAACAGGAATCGATCTACATCGCATACTCGTCGAGATAGATGAAGAGGTGCGCGCCAAGCGCGCGTCCGGCGAGTTGCCGGCCGAGTTGGAACGTGAGCTCGATCTCGTGTTCGCGCGTTTCGCTCCTGCAGGTGCAGTCGAAGGCGATTTCGAGCAGTTGATGGCACGTGCGGAGCAGCAGTCGTTCATCGATCTACTTGCGCCGAACGAGTCGGTACGCCCGGGCGTTCCCCAGGTCAAGCGCGTCGTGCAAAAGACAATCCGCTGGTACGTGCGTTACGTCGTCGAGCAGTTCAGCGGTTTCGCGCACACAATCACCAAGGCAATGCGCAAGTTGTCGTCGCGAGTCGATGCGATCGATGAATTGCGCATTGGTGAGGAAGACCTCTCCGCGCTGCCGGTTCCGGCGCGCGATGTGCACTGGGACTCCGCAGTGGTTGACACATTTCGTAGTGTCGAGGGGCGAGTGCTGCACGGCCGTTGCGCAACGGGTGATCTCGTCGACCAACTCGTTTCCGCCGGTGTCGATGCTTACGGAGTAGACCCTGCATCTGCGCTCATTGCAACCGGAACCGGCGGCGATGCGGCCCTTGATCTTCGCCCCGATGATGAGCGTGCACATATGCGAACACTGGCGGCGGGTGCTCTGGGTGGTCTCGTGATATCAGGTTCGGTCGATGTACTGCCCGTCGGCGCACAGATCGATCTGGTCGACCTCGCTGCAATTGCAGTAGCGCCTGGCGCGACAATCGTCGTGATTACGGCAAACCCCGGAACTCAGTCTCCCGTTATCACCGATCTGGCGCCCGGCAAGCCGTTGCACATGGAGACCTGGGCGTATTTACTCGCCGATCGCGGTTTTACGGTCGACCGCACCGAAAGAACGCAGGCATCTTCGATGATTATCGCCCGGGCGCCCCAAAGGCGCTAGGGAGCACTAGTGACCGAGGTCCATCAGTTCGTTCAGTCGTTTGTCGATCACGACGCGATCAGCTCACACGTTCGGCATCTCCAACGGTTGCTCACTTCGATGGGCATCAAGAACGACGTATACGCAGGGGAGTGGCGAGGCGAGAACAGCAAGGCGCGATATTTCCGCGATTACAACGGATCACCGGACGACATCGTGATGTATCACTTGTCGACGGCAAGCCCGATTGCCGACTTTCTGGGTGAACGCCACGCTCGTTTAGAGCTCAACTACCACAACATCACGCCTTATGAATATCTCGCGCCTTGGGAACCGTTGATTGCTCCCGAGCTGGAAGTCGCGCGCCGTCAGCTCGGGGCGTTGGCAACTCGAACAGAACTTGGCATCGGCGTTTCTCTCTATAACGAGATCGAGCTGCGAAACGCGGGCTGTCGCAAGACAGCAGTCGCACCGATCATGTTCGATCAGGAAGAGTTCAATGTTCCGCCCGATGCACGTGTTGACGCTCAACTCAAGCGCGCGAAGTTCGCCGGCGGGAGCGACTGGCTGTTTGTCGGGCGTCTGACACCACACAAGTGCCAGCACGAGATCATTCGCGCATTTGACATTTACCGTCGCTTGTATGATGGCAAAGCCCGCCTGCACTTGGTCGGTGGAATTTCGTCACACCGGTACTTGACGAGTTTGCGCAAGTACGCCGAGCTTTTGGAGCTGACCGAGGTGGTGAATATCACCGAAAGTGTCAGCAGTGCAGCGCTCAATTCGTATTATCGCAACGCCGACGTGTTCGTCTGCCTATCTGAACACGAAGGCTTTGGTGTTCCGGTTCTCGAGGCGATGCAGAACGATGTGCCGGTAATTGCGTTCGACAGCTCCGCGGTCGGCGAGACGGTTGGTAACGGCGGACTTGTGTTGCAAGAGAAGTCAGCAGCCACGGTCGCTGTCGCGGTTCATCGCGTCTTGTCCGACGACGTGTTGATAAAAGAACTTGCATCTTCGGGCCGGGCACGCCTTGCCGACTTCACGCTCGCCAAGAGTGAGGCCCGCTGGCGCGAGGTAATCGAGCAACTGGTTGCATCGTGAAAGCAGTGCACCAATTTGTTGCAACGTTCGAGCCTGGCGCGATTGGCGATCATACAATCCGCGTTCAACAGGCGCTTCGCGACGCTGGTTACGAATCTGAGATTTTTGCCGAGTATGCAAAAGGTGGTTTCGAAGACCGTTTTCATGTGCACAGCGATTACAGCCGTAAAGTACGCGCGAACGATGACGACTTGTTGATGTACCACATGGCGATCGGTTCGAACGTTGCCGACTGGCTCAATGATGTGCCGAAACAACGCTTCGTGATGGCCCATCACAACATTACGCCGGTGGAGTTCTACGAGCCGTGGGATCCGGGCGTCACTTACGGAATGGCATGGGGCCGTGATCAACTCGCAAAGCTTGCCAAACGCACAACGCTTGGTATCGGCTTGTCCGAATACAACCGGCGAGAGCTCGACGAGTTCCACTACAAGAGCACGGCCGTCGCGCCACTGCTTATCGATTTCGCGTCATTTGATCATCTGGTCGACGCATCGAAGCGCGAGCAGCTGCTGGAACGTAAGGCGGGCAGTGGCAGCGATTGGCTGTCTGTCGGCTGGATTGCACCTCACAAGTGCCAGCACGACACGATTCGCGCGTTTTCGTTGTACAGGCGGATCTATGACGCGAACGCACATTTGTATTTTGTCGGGCGAACAGGCACGCAGAGCTATCGCGACGCATGTGACAAACTTGTAGCGCAGTTGGGTCTTACTGATGCAGTTACCTTCACCGGCCGCGTGAGCGACGGGGAACTGGGTGCGCACTACGCGACGGCCGACGTACTCGTGTCGATGTCCGAACACGAAGGCGTGGGCATTCCATTGCTCGAAGCAATGTATAACGGCGTCCCGATAGTCGCGTTTGGCGCAGCTGCGGTTCCGGAAACCGTCGGCAACGCTGGAATTGTGTTGCCGGTGAAACGACCGGCAAAGGTTGCTGTTGCCGTGGCCCGGGCTGTGGGTGATCCACTGGTTCAAGGTGCGCTCATTCGGGCGGGTAAAGCACGGCTGGCACTGTTCAGTATCGAAACCGCAACAAAACGCCTCTTGGGAGCGCTCCAGGCGCTGGGATGACCCGTTAACCTGCGTCGGTGTCAGTTGATTTGCTCGTACCGAGCCGGGGACCACGAACATGAAGGTGACGTTTGTCACGCCGCGATATGCGACTGAAGTTGTCGGTGGCGCGGAATACGCGGCTCGCATGCTTGCCGAGCGGTTGGTGTCTCAGCTCGGCTGGACGGTCGAGGCTTATACGTCGTGCGCGCTTGACATGGATACGTGGGCAAACTATTTCGATCAGGCAACGCAAGATGTAAATGGCGTTGCAGTGTCGCGCTTTTCCGCCACGCAAACGCGCGACGCGAAATTCCTACATACTTCGCTGCGCGTGCATGCTCGTCCGGCGCTCGCGACTCGCGCGTTGCAAGAGGAGTGGATCGACCAGCAAGGTCCGCTCGTTCCTGAGTTACTTGACGCATTGACTTCCAGTGATTCGGACGTCTTTGTCTTTTATCCATATCTCTACTACCCGACCGTGCGTGGTTTACCGCTTGTGGCGAAACGGTCGGTGCTTCACCCTGCCGCACATGACGAAGCAGCTATCCGCATGTCAATTTTCGGTGAAGTGTTCGGGACGGCGAGCGGACTGGTGTTTCAAACAGATGCAGAGCGCCGCTTGAGCGAAAGTTTGTTTCCGATCTCGCACCATCCGCAGCTGTTGCTCGGCCTCGGTGTGGATCCGCAACCCGGAGACGAAGCCGGTTTTCGAGAAATTGCCGGCCTCGGCGATCGCCCGTATCTCGTATGCCTCGGTCGAGTTGACGCGGGCAAAGGCACAACTTTGCTCGCGCGGTACTTCGCCGAGTACAAGAAGCGCCGCCCTGGCCCGTTGGCGCTGGCGCTGGTCGGCGCAATAAAGGACCAGCTCGGGGGCCATGACGACATCGTGCTCACCGGACTGGTGAGTGACGAGCATAAATGGGGCGCCCTTCGGGGAGCCGAGATTCTGATCTCGCCATCACCTTTCGAGGCATTCTCATTGGCGCTAGTCGAGGGTTGGTCTGCGCACAAACCGGTAATAGTCAATGCATCGTGCATTGCCACCCGTGAACACGTCGAGCGTTCGCGGGGTGGTCTTTGGTTTGATTCGTATACGTCATTTGAAAGTGCGCTCGACAAAGTGCTTGGTGACTCCAAGCTCGCAATGCAGTTGGCAACACACGGACAGTCATATGTCGATGAGAGATTCCGCTGGCCGGCTCTCATTGATCGATATGGAAAATTCTTGACGCGCGTGGCGGAGCGGTCACAAATGAAAGTTGCGACTTAATGGGTTTCAGGTTAATGGGTTTCAGGTTAATGGGCTTCAGAGGTTTGATCAGCATTGTGATCGTTATCGGTGTTACGGCGCTCGGCACGCCAGCGTACGCGCAAGATCATTATGACGTCGTCGTGAAGTTGCGAAATGGCACAGTGTCGGCCGCGTCAGAAGTGTCGGCCGCCTCAGAAGGCACGGGTGGCAAGGTAATCAAGCGGGTAACCGAGGGCACCTTTCAGTTATCGTTACCTGCAAAGAATGCAAAAGCGGCTGCCGCAATCGCCGGCGCGCGCAGCGATGTGCAGTGGGCGGAGCCGCTTGTGAAATACAAGGCATCGCGCACGGCAAATGATCCTTGTTACACCGGTCTCTGTAACGGACAAACGCAGTGGGGTCCGGTAAAAATCGGCGCGCCTTCTGCATGGGACGCAACCGTGGGCAACACGGGAATAAGAATCGGTGTCCTTGACTCGGGCATCGACGTAACGCATCCGGATCTCGTTGGTCATGTTGTCAACGGACCGAATTATTCAAGCGACGCCGATCTTATTGACCACTACGGACACGGCACGCACGTCGCTGGAATTCTCGGTGCAACAACAGATAATGGCATTGGCGGAGTGGGCATCGCATGGAGCGCTTCGATGACTTCAATCAAGGTGCTTGATTCGACGGGCGGCGGAACATCGGTGACCATTGCACAGGGGCTGCACTGGGCTGCCGACAACGGCATGCGCATTGCAAACCTGTCACTCGGTGGTGAGTCGAGCCAGACGGTCGCAGAGGCAGTGTCATACGCGCAGGCGCGCGGTCTTTTGATTGTTGCCGCGGCGGACAATGGCGGCAATTCGATTCCCGTTTATCCCGCCGCGTACGCAGGAGTACTCAGTGTTGGTGCGAGTACAACCAATGACACGCTCGCGAGTTTCTCCAACCGAGGAAACTGGGTCGACATCCTCGCTCCGGGTGTAAACGTGGTTTCGACGTGGCCGACAAACCTCGACCCATCCAATCCGTATTCGGTCGAAACCGGAACATCAATGGCAACACCGATGGTCGCCGGAGCGGCTGCACTTCTGCTGTCGGTACGTCCGTACCTGAGCAACACGGGAATTACCGAGCGACTCTTGAATACCGCGAAGCAAGTATCAGGATCGGGAACGCTCGTAGCCTCGGGCAGGTTGGATCTGGCAGCAGCACTTGCATCAGTCGAGACCGGCTATCGCCTCGCAGCCAGTGACGGCGGAATATTTGCATTCGGCGCGAGTTTCAGCGGTTCGACCGGCGGACAGAAGCTCAACAAACCAATCGTTGCAATGGCGAGCGACGGCCGCCCCGATGGTTACTGGCTGGTTGCATCTGACGGTGGCGTCTTCAACTACGGAAACGCGGGCTTCTACGGGTCGGCCGGCGCGACGAGGTTGAATCAGCCGATCGTCGGCGCATCATCGACACGCGGTGGAGCGGGCTACTGGCTCGCGGCGCGCGACGGCGGAATTTTCACCTACGGCGATGCTGCCTTCTTTGGATCCGCAGGTGGCACCAAGTTGAATCAGCCGATTGTCGCAATGATGCCGACCGTTACCGGCGACGGTTACTGGTTGGTCGCGTCGGATGGTGGCGTGTTTTCATACGGCGACGCCCGTTTTTTCGGTTCAGCAGGAGGCGAGCATCTCAACTCGCCGATTGTCGGTGCCGCGCGTACGCCGGGTGGTAGTGGTTACTGGCTTATTGGCGCGGACGGCGGCATTTTCTCTTACGGCGACGCCGCGTTCTACGGTTCGGCTGGGTCATTGAAACTCGCGCAACCCGTTGTCGCGATGACGCCGACGGCAACGGGTAACGGTTATTGGCTCACTGCAACGGACGGTGGCGTATTCAGCTACGGCGACGCGGTTTACCGGGGTTCAACCGGCGGGCAGAAGTTGAACAGACCAATAGTCACAATCGCCTCGACCCCCTAAGGGGCGCGCAAAACGTCGCGAAAACGTGTGCCACGAAGGCAGGAAGAACCCCTAGCGGGACTTTCCGAGATTTCAGCGATGACCTCGGTATAAGGCCAGCTCAGGACTTATATTTTGCCAGTTTAGGTGTATGACCTAACTATCGTTTTGGACGGTAGGTTTCCAAGCCGAACAGCTCGAAGAGCTGCTG